>ONXT01000139.1 GCA_900321845.1 uncultured Bacteroidales bacterium
AAGAATGAGGTCTGGCACTTGGAGATTGTGGGGCCCGGCAAGGGGAAAGTGGGTGCGGTGTGGGCCGCCCAGCGTGTTCCCGACGATCATATCTCCGTGAATGCCAACGCTTCCCGCATCTTGGAAATCAACTTCAAGGATAAGGATTACTTTATGTATTCAGACAATGTTGTGAGCGTTGCGGAAGAGAACGGCTGGTACAACAAGAAGCAGGGCGCTTTTCGCTTTGCGTACGCCTATGCGCCCGAGAGTCGTGCGATGCTGGCCTGCCGCCGTCGTGAGTGGCGTGTGTTCGACCTGCTTGCGCCTTCATTGAAGTTGGACCCCAATGCCGAAAACTATCCCTTCTCGGTCAAACCGGATTCTCTGGTGACGATGGAGGATATGATTCGCGTGTTCCATGATTATTACGAAGGAACGGAGTACGATATGCGTAAAACGTTGACAGTGACCGACAAGGAGGGCAAGAGTGTGATTTCGCCGTTGGCCAATCCGTTCATGAAATCCGACGAACAGAAGTTGTTCAGAATCAATGGGGGATGGCACGGCAGAGGGGAGCGCACCATCGCGGTGCATTTCACCGTATATGCCACCATCTTGCAATGCCGCAGCTGGCTTCCTGATGAGGTGGGCGCGCTCTGTTGGTTCGACCTCGACAACGTGGCTTCGTCGGTTTACGTTCCGATTTATGCCTCCGTCACCGACCTGCCCTCCACCTACAAAACCTGCGGGCGTGTCACTGGATTCAGTCGCGAAGCCGCGTGGTGGGCATTCAACCGATTGGGAACCATCGCCGCCAAGCGCTGGGGCGACATGCACAAGGTGACCGATGCCGTTTGGCAGCCGTTGCAGAAGGATTTCCTGGAAACCCATCTCGAAGTGGAGAAGAACGCCCTCGGCCTGCTGAATTCCGACCGTGCCGCCGCTCTGCGCCTTTTGACCGACTACACCGCGAAATCCTGCAATACCGCTGTTGAAAAAGCGTGGGATACCGGCGACTACATCTGGACGAAGTTCGACGGCGCATGGTAGGCACTTCTGGGGTTTTTCACAATGAAGTGTTGAATTTTTTGTAACAAAATAAAAAAACGTGCGTTACAAGCGAAATAATTCGTAAATTTGCCCCGCAATTTATGAACTGAATTTTTTGCCGATCATCTTGATAATAATTTAATATAGATATGAAATTTCGCAAATACCTCGTCTATTTTTTATTCCTCGTTTTCTGCATTCCGACAGGAATGGCGATGACCTCCTGCCAGCCGTCCTATCGTAATATGCGAAAATTCTCCAAAACGAAAAAGGCGCAGAGCAAGCGCAAAAAATCGTTTAAGAAGAAACGCAAGATGAAACAACAATCCGCACGACCGATCAATACGACCTACGTGTTGAAGTCGAAACGCAGAACCACCTACCACTATTAGTATGCCGTTGCGCAAATTTGCCATTTCAGCTCTTTTCCTGATTTGCGCTCCGTGGATTTCTGCTCAAAATTTGTGCGATTTCGGGTTCGCCCGTTCACAAAATATGGCTGTTTATCATGAGGATGAACAGCCTTTTTCGTTTCCGTGGGCCGGCGGTCTCAATGGCGCCAAGCTCTCCGAAATGGATTTGAATCAGGATGGCGTCCCTGACTTGGTCGTTTTCGAAAAACACGGAAACCGCATCTATCCGTTTCTGAATCAAGGAGTTGAAAATGAAATCGGCTATACGTTCGCTCCTCAGTACATCCATGCCTTTCCCCCGTTGCACGATTGGGTGATTTTAAAGGATTTTAACGCGGATGGGAAGACCGACATCTTCACCTACGGCTTGGCGGGGATTACGGTTTATGAGAATATTTCTGACAATGAAAATCTTCAGTTTCAGTTGGTTACCGACCAGTTGCAGTCTTTTTACTACAATAGCTACTCCAACCTCTATGCCTCGCCCGATGACTATCTTGCGGTGGAGGACTTGGACGGCGATGGCGACTTGGACATCCTGAATTTCTGGGTGTTGGGGAAGTACGTCCATTTTCATCGTAATTATTCGATGGAGAATTATGGGGATTGCGGACATCTGGACTTCCGGTTGGAAAGCGAGTGCTGGGGACATTTCGAGGAGGGTGGCGAGGACAACTCCATCGTGCTGAATAGTGACTGCGGGGCGAAGGACGAGCCGACGCGCCATGT
>ONXT01000140.1 GCA_900321845.1 uncultured Bacteroidales bacterium
AACAAGTCTCCGAGCAAGTTGTAGCCTTGGGTGGTGAAATGCACGCGGTCGGTTTGTGCATAGCCTGCGATGCGCCATTTGTCCATGGAGGTCAGCCCGCCCATGATGGCAAACTGGTCCCAAACCGCTCCATTGGTCTTTTGGGCGATGCGATAGAAAGCGCGGCGAGCGAGTTCACCGTTCTTGTTGACAGTGTATTTCTTGCCTGATTTGTTGAAGCTATCGTTGTTGGTCAGGAAGATGAATGCGCAGTCGGGGTTGACAGCGCGGAATTTTGCGGCGAGTTCCAAGTATTTCCGTTCGAAGGCAACCGTATCGAACGCATCGCCCATGGCGTCGTTGATGCCGATGCCGAAAATGACGAGGTCGGGTGTGATTAACTCGAGGTCTTCATCGAAATTGATGCAGTTGAGGTAGGAGTCCACTCGAGCACCATTCACGCCGATGGAGTGAAAGGTGATGCCGGGCTTGTCCATGTTCTCCAGTAAAATGCCGGTTACCACGAAGGTGCCGTTTTTGCCCGTCGTATTCAGTTTGATCAGAAATGAGTCGCGCGTGTCGGGGATTTGATAGATGTAGCGTCGGGTGACTTTGCTGTATTCCACGGGTTCGTACTCTTTGCCCGCGACGATGAGAGTGGGGAGAATGCACGCTGTGTCTTCCGGGTAGCCTATCAAAGTCAAACGGTTGGTCGTAAAGTTCAGGTCTTTGTCGTTCATTTTGATGGTGATGGTGGCGGCGGAATCGGCAGTATAGACTGCTATTCCGCTGGCGCCCAACGGTTTGGGATGAGGTAGGAAGACGCTTCGGATCAATGTGTAGGCGCCGTTTTTCTTGGTCTTGTAGTCGCTGGGATTGTTGCATTTGGGCGCGGCGGAGTATGGGAAGATGATGCCGCGGCTCGTAATCATGTCAGGGCAGGAGAGGAGAATGTTGCGGCGGATGCGGTGTGAGAATGTTCCGGCCTGCACGTGAGAGCCTCCGATATGCAAAATGCTGATGTTGCCCTGACCGGACTTGACAACGTTGTTGAATTTTACGAAAAAATCCTTGAGGTTGCTGCTGTCGATGTCAAAAACGAGCGTGTCGGCGGCGTAGTTGGCGCCATCAACGGTGTCAACGGGGACCGGCTTGAATAGATTCGCTTGGGCAGGCATGTGCTGGCAGGCAGTTACTATCAGCAGACAGCAGCAAAACAGGTGGATGCAAAAACGATTGTAAAACTTCCGCATGGCTCTGTTCATTCTTTATCCTGACTTACGCAGTAATAATCATAGATGGTGGAGAAGGCATCAACGAGGTGGCTGCCGATTTTGCGTGCGCCGGCGGGGGAGAAGTGGACGTAGTCTTGTCCAGCCAGTCCCTCGTGTACCCACGCCAGCATGGAGTTGTGTCCGCCCATTACTTCGTAGATGTTCCAGAAAGCCGCTCCGTTTTCAAGGGCTGCCTCTTTCATCGCTTCCACCATCGCTTCCATCAGTGGATAACTTTGCATGCTTCCGTTCACCATTTTCGACATGTCGGAAGGACCGATGAAGAGAATCGGTGTATCGGGATAAATGCTTTGTAAGTACTTGATTTGCTTTATAATACTGTTTTTGTAATTTTCAATTCCCTGTTCGTTTCCGATGGCTGGCATGGAGTTCCCGCCGAATTGGAGCACAATCATCCCCACATCGGTTTGCCGGTAACTTTGTTGCAGAAGGGAAGAGCTGATGCTGGTGAATATGGTCCCGGAGCAGCCGCGCAGTGCAATGTTGTCCACGGCAATTCCGCTGCCATTGTCCACCATCAGACCATACAAATCGGCGGAGCCTTTGAATGTGACGGAAAAGTTAGAGAATGAACTGGGTAGATTCCATTGAAGAATATGAAAACCGCCAATGCTGTCGCAGCTCTTCGTTTCCTCAAAATCATCGGATTTCAAGGTTGCTTCGAAGTTGCCGGATCGGTCGTTGAGCAGTAGTCGTATCTTGTTGCCGCGTGTGCGCGAAATGTGGCATGATCCGCTGCCCTGCACGCGCCAGTATTTGGTCATTATCCCGTATTTCCGTTCTTTGTCGCGACTTCCCGGAC
>ONXT01000203.1 GCA_900321845.1 uncultured Bacteroidales bacterium
CACCGGTCTGTCGGAGGGAGAATTGTTGGGATAGCGCATAGTGCAAATTGTGGGTTGCCCGCCAGTCGCATTCTCAATGTCATCGTTAAAATAAATATGAATTAGGTATTGAGAATTATGAATTAATTTCGTACCTTTGCAGCCGTTCGCATAATTTGCAGGAAAAATCTAATCTATTATAAATCAATAAAAATAAAATCATCTTTATGTCAAAAATTCTTTTGTTAGGTGACGAAGCCATTGCGCAGGGCGCTCTTGACGCTGGCTTGTCGGGCGTGTATGCCTATCCGGGCACGCCCTCCACTGAAATCACGGAGTACATCCAAGCCTCGAAACAGGCCAAGGAAGGACACATCCACAGCATCTGGTGCGGCAATGAAAAAACCGCTATGGAGTCCGCTATCGGCATGTCCTACGCCGGCAAGCGGGCTATGGTCTGCATGAAACACGTGGGTCTCAATGTGGCTGCCGACCCCTTCATGAACGCCTCCATCACGGGTGCTCACGGCGGTTTGGTGGTGCTCGTGGCCGACGACCCCTCCATGCACTCCTCACAAGACGAACAGGACTCCCGCTGCTATGCCAAGTTCGCGATGATCCCGGCTTTTGAACCCTCTAACCAACAGGAAGCCTATGACCTGACTCGCTACGCTTTCGATTTCTCCGAAAAATACCACACACCGGTCCTCCTTCGCGTGACCACCCGTCTGGCACACTCCCGCTCGGGCGTTGAACGCAAGGAAGCTCGTCCGCAAAACGAACTCAGCATCTGCCCCAATCCGAAGCAGTACATCCTGCTCCCCGCCAACGCACGTGGCTTCTACCGCGACCTGCTCGCCAAACAACCCCACTTTGAAGAGGAATCCGAAAAATCACCCTTCAACAAGTATATCGACGGCACAGACAAGTCGATGGGCATCATCGCCACAGGTATCGCTTACAACTACCTGATGGAAAATTTCGTTGGCAAGACCTGCCCCTATCCGGTACTGAAAATTTCGCAATATCCTGCCCCGGCCAAATTGGTCGCCAAGATGGTTGATGAATGCGAAAGCGTTCTCGTGGCCGAAGAGGGCTATCCGGTCATTGAAGACCAACTCCGCGGACTGCTCAACCGCACCGGCAACATCCACGGCCGCATGGACGGTGCCCTCCCGCGCGATGGCGAACTCAACCCCAACCTGCTGGCCAAGAGCCTCGGTATGGAGGATACCTGCGGTGCTCCCGTTCCGAACATCGTCGCTCCCCGTCCGCCTGCGCTCTGCAACGGCTGTCCTCACATCGACACCTACCTCGCCATCAACGAAGCGATGGCCGAATACGGTCCCGGCAAGGTGTTCGCCGACATCGGATGCTACACGCTCGGCGCCCTTCCGCCCTACAAAGCCATCTACACCACTGTTGACATGGGTGCTTCCATCACTATGGCCAAGGGTGCAGCCGATGCTGGCGTCAGCCCGGTTTTGGCCGTTATCGGCGACTCCACCTTCACCCATAGCGGTATGACCTCTCTGTTGGACGCCATCTACGAAAACGCCTCCATTACCGTGATGATTCTCGACAACAGCACCACAGGTATGACGGGCGGTCAGGATTCACACGCGCTCGGTCGTATCGGCAACATCTGCAAGGGTTTGGGCGTGGATGAAAAACACATCCGCATCATCACCCCGCTGAAGAACAAACACGCCGAAAACGTCCAGGTGATCAAGGAAGAATTGGCTTACCAAGGCGTTTCAGTCATCGTTCCCACACGTGAGTGCATCCAGACCTTGAGCCGCAGAATGAAAGCCCAACAGAAAAAAAAGTAATCTGTGACCTGTACAGATGTTGGAAATTGACAAATAATAATAGAAACAATAAATAATTGGACAGTGATTTGCTAAAGTGCCTCATAATCCACGAATCACAAATCACTGTCCACTAAAAAGTTTAAACAATGAAAGTAGATATAATTTTAGCAGGTGTTGGCGGTCAGGGCATATTGTCTATCGCTTCCGTCATCGGTATGGCTGCTGTAAAGAAAGGTTTATATTTGAAACAGGCCGAGGTTCATGGTATGAGCCAACGTGGCGGCGACGTGCAGTCCCACTTGCGTCTGGCCGATTACGAGATCGCTTCCGACCTGATTCCGATGGGCAAGGCCGACCTCGTCATCGCTGTTGAGCCGATGGAATCGCTGCGTTACATGCCGTGGCTGGCAAAGGACGGCTGGATCATCACCAACGACCAACCCTTCATCAACATCCCGAACTATCCAGAACTTGACGCTTTGAAGGCCGAGTTCGACAAGCTGCCGCACAAGGTGGTTTTGAACGCCGACAAAATTGCTGCTGACCTCGGTAGCGCGCGCTCTGCCAATATGGTCATCCTCGGTGCTTCTGCCCCCTTCCTGAAGATGGATTACGCGGAAATTGAAGCCGCCGTTAAAGCGCAATTCGAACGCAAAGGCGAACAGGTGGTGAACACCAACCTCGCCTGCCTCAAAGCGGGCTATGATATCGCCAACAGATAACAACTGATAGCTTATAAACAGATAAACAAATCAACAAAATCATGGATCTTAAATTTTTCATCTGCAAGCATTGCGGCAACATCATCACCCATCTGCTCAGCAGCGGCGTGAACGTGGTTTGCTGCGGAGAACCAATGACCGAACTGATTCCCAACACTTCCGATGGCGCGGGCGAAAAGCACGTTCCCGTTGTGAAGGTGAACGGACAAGAGGTGACTGTTGAGGTTGGCAGCGTACAGCATCCCTCCCTCCCAGCTCATTACATCCAGTGGATTGCCCTGCAAACAGAGAATGGCGTGCAATTCCGCCATCTCAAGCCCGGCGACACTCCCAAGGCCGTGTTCATGCTGGCCGATGGCGAAAAGGCCATTGCCGCCTACGAATACTGCAACCTCCACGGATTGTGGAAAACCGAATTGTAAACCATTATCCTCAATTGTACCAATTTAATTCATAAAAATATGATTAGCAAGAAATTAGCAAAAGCCATCAACGACCAAATCAATGCTGAAATGTGGTCGGCCTATCTTTATCTGAGCATGTCGCAAGATGCTTTCAACAAGGGTTATATGGGGGCTTCCCATTGGTTCAAACATCAGTTCGCTGAGGAACAGGAACACGCCGAAAAGTTCATCGACTATCTTCATTCTCAAGATGCGAAGGTGGTCTTGGCTCCCATTGCCAAGGTGCAGACCGAATGGAAGTCCATCATGGACATCTTTACTGAAACACTCAAGCACGAGCAGAAGGTGACGGCCATGATCAACAACCTGTGCGAGATTGCCGAAGCGGACAACGACCGCGCTGCCCAGAACATGCTGGCTTGGTTCATCGACGAGCAGATTGAGGAGGAGGGCAATGTGCGTACCATCATCGCCAAGCTCAAGTTCATGGAAGGCGACAAAAACGGCTTGTACAATATCGACAAAGAGCTGGCCGGAAGATAATAATTGGGAATAGTGAATGCTATTCGCTATTTGTCAGTGCATCTGATATGGAAAGCTGGGGTGAATTTATTTCCCCGGCTTTTTTTTGTGCGGATCGGTATGCCGCGTCTGGCTTATTCCTCAATGAGGTTGTTCAGCATGGCATACACGGTGAGGCCGGCGATGGACTTGATGCCGGTTTTCCTGACAATGTTTTTGCGATGGGTGATGATGGTGTGGACGGAGAGGTGCATGTCGGTGGCGATAGCCTTGTTGGTCATGCCTTTCGCCAACTTTATGAGCACGGCGCGTTCGCGGTCGGAAAGGTCGTAGATGTCGGGACTCTCGCTGTGGCCACTCGCTGATTCCAATGCCTCCGTCAGTTTGCTTTCGATTTTTTGCAGATTGTCGTCAATCTCGACCACCCCATCGAAATGCTTGAGCACTTGTGAATCGAAGTAGTTGTAAACCAATGCGATGATGGGAACGTTTGGCAGGTCTTGAAAGAGGGCTCTGAATGTGAAAAGTTTGGAATAGTCAATCAGTTGCGGATTCAAGACGACGATGTCTGGCTTGACCACGATGAGGCGTTCTGCAATCCGGTCCAACGTGTCGGCGGTGGCCTCCACATCAAATTGTACGCTCTCTTGCAGCAATCGGCAGAAGCCGGCCGTCACAATCGGGGATTTTTCAATCAAAAAAACTCTTGTTTTCATTGTGCCGCCGTTTTGTTTTCCAAAGATTCAACGTAGGGTATCAGTATCTTATCCTCTATCAGTGCGTGCGTGCTGAGGTCGCTGGAGAGTTGGAACAGGTCGAACAGCAGCGAAATCCGTTCCTTGGGCATGATGTCGCCAGGCAGATATTTGATGAGGATGTTGGTCAAATCCTCGAGTTTGTCCTCGATATTGCTGTGGTTTTCCTCAAACTGGTTGATGGAGTAGCCCTCCGACTTCCGGTTGTCGCACAGACTGACGATGTAGGGGAAAACGGTATTCTCCTCGTAGAGGAAGTGGTTTTGCACCTCGTTCTTGTATTCGCCGAAGAAGCGCAGCAGGATGTCCTTGTGGTTGGGCTTGCAGGCGTTGGCGATGCGGTTGAGGTGCTGCTCGATGTGCGGGATTCGTTCGCACAGGTAATAATTGTGCGAAGCAATCAGGTAGGGGAGCAGCCCCGACATGTCAGTGCGGGCAATCTCCTCTTCCGTAGGCAGGTAGTGTCTGTCGCTATAGACGTTGCATATCAGGAGGAAAAACTGCGGGTCGATGCCATTCAACTGGCACACTTCGGCAACGGTCTTCTCTCCGAATCCGAGTTCGATTTTGAAGCGTTGCAGTGTCAACACCAGACTATGGTTGCTGATGAGCACGTCGGAAAGCTTCATTTTTGAGGTGAAAAACATAATGTCGGTTTTGATGATTAATCGGGCGCAAAAGTACACATTTTTCCGATGTGGGTTCTTAATCAATTGTGGCGACTGTACATCCCAGATTCATTATTAGTGGTGAATAGCCATTATGGGTGATGATAATTCCGTAATTCATCATTATTGGTGAATCGGCGATTAGGTGGATTTGCGTACTTTTGCATCCTTAAAGTGGATAGAATGCAGTGAACTAAAGGAACTTTGAGCCGATGAGGCCAATCAATGAATTAATGAATCAACCAATATACCATGTGGCTATCTGAATTACAAACTGGTGAGGAAGGCGTGGTGGTACGCGTTTCAGGCCATGGGCATTTCCGCAAACGCATCATCGAGATGGGGTTCATCAAGGGCGTGAAGGTGCAGTGTATGATGAACGCTCCGCTCAACGACCCCATCAAGTATCGGATTATGAACTTCGAGGTGAGCCTTCGACGGGCGGATGCCGAGAAGGTGGAAATAGTGACGCTCAAGGAGGCAGAAGAGTGGGCCAATCTCAACAATGGGGACGCTTCCGGTCTTGGAAAGATGGAACAACCGCCTCTTGAAGTGGATGACCCCCGCCCTGCAGTCGAGCGCCTCGTGGAGAAGAAGACGCACACCATCAACGTGGCACTGGTCGGCAACCCCAACTGCGGCAAGACCTCCATCTTCAACATCGCCGCCCACGCCCACGAGCATGTGGGCAACTACAGCGGGGTGACCGTTGACGAGAAGATAGGCACTTTCGAGTACGGTGGTTACACCTTCAACCTCTGTGACCTTCCCGGCACTTACAGCCTCAGCGCGTA
>ONXT01000143.1 GCA_900321845.1 uncultured Bacteroidales bacterium
CCATTCATGCTGATGCAAAGAATATCGTTGTGGAAATCAGGACTTTGAACAGCAAACAGTTCGATTTGAGCACGCGGATTGCGTCGCTGTTCCGTGATAGAGAGAACGAGATTCGCGCACTGGTAGCGCAAAAACTGCAACGCGGGAAAATCGACTTCTCTCTCTATGTCGAGAAAAACGAGAGCCCCGCTATTACTATCAATCAGGAATTGGCCAAATCCTATTTCAATGAACTGACATCACTTTCAAAATCGCTTGGAAATCAAGTGGATAGCGACATTTTTCTTCAGGTGTTGAGAATGCCGGATGTGGTGTCCTCCCCGCAGGAAGAGTTGCCGGAAGAGTTGTGGAAGCAGGTCTATCAGGCCATCTCCGATTGCTGCGACAAAGTGGATGGATTCCGTATCCAAGAGGGCGAAGTGTTGGCGAAGGATTTTGTAAAACGCGTGAAACTCATTGATTCTCTGATAGATGAAATAACGCCTTTTGAGAAGAACCGCGTTGAAATTCTGCGCAACAAATTCATCTCAACCTTCAAGGATATGCAGATGAAGGACAAGTACGATGCGAACCGCTTGGAGCAGGAGATGATCTTCTATGTTGAGAAGCTGGACATCACGGAAGAAAAAGTCCGCCTGCGCAAGCATTGCAACTACTTCCTCGAAACGATGGCTGAGCCGGAATCCCAAGGCAAGAAACTCGGTTTTATCGTGCAGGAGATGGGCCGCGAGGTCAACACCACTGGTTCCAAAGCCTCCGATTTCAACATCCAGCAGATTGTCGTCAAAATGAAAGACGAAGTTGAGAAACTCAAAGAGCAACTGGCTAATATCCTTTGACATTGAATTGACCCATGAGGCGCGTGCCAGCGTCTTTACAAAACATATTTTATCCTTATGTCAAATATCCTGTCACTTGTGGGGCGTCCGAATGTGGGCAAATCCACGCTTTTCAATAGATTGACGCAAACGCGTGAGGCGATTGTGGATTCCGTTTCGGGGGTCACTCGCGATCGCAACTATGGCAAAGCCGACTGGTGCGGCTATGAATTTTCCGTGATTGACACGGGCGGTTATGTGGTCGGCTCCGACGACATCTTCGAGAAGGAGATCCGCCGGCAGGCCGCCTTGGCCATTGAGGAGTCGGATGTCATTGTGCTGGTAGTGGATGGCCGCGAAGGGCTCACCCCGCTCGACGAAGAGGTCGCTTCCGTACTGCGCCGCTCCAACAAACCGTTCTATTTGGCGGTGAATAAAATCGACAGTCCTTCCAACTTCTTGGATCACACGGAGTTCTACGCGCTGGGCTTCGATCAGATTTTCCCGATTTCTGCTGTTTCAGGAAGCGGTACTGGCGATCTGCTGGATGCTGTTGTGAAGCATTTTTCCAGAGAGGAGGACCATATCGATGATGAACTCCCGAAAATCACCGTCGTGGGCAAGCCGAATGTTGGCAAATCCTCCATTATCAATACGTTCCTCGGTGAGGACCGCCATATTGTAACTCCGATTGCGGGTACCACGCGCGATTCCATCTTCACCCGCTACACCGGCTTCGGCTTCGACTTCTATCTGGTGGACACCGCGGGCTTGCGCAAGAAGAAAAAGGTGGAGGAGAACCTGGAGTTCTACTCCGTAATGCGTGCCATCCGTGCGGTGGAAAACAGCGATGTGTGCATCGTGATGGCGGACGCCTCTGTCGGCTTCGACGCGCAGGACATCAACATTTTCAGTCTCGCCGCCCGCAATAAAAAGGGCATCGTGTTGGTGCTGAACAAGTGGGATTTGGTGGAGAAGGACAACCATACGCACAAGGCCTTCGAAGACCTTGTCCGCCACCGCATCGAGCCGTTCGACGATGTGCCGATCATCTTCACTTCCGTCTTGAACAAACAGCGTATTTACAAGGTGCTTGAGACGGCGGTGCAGGTTTACAAGAGCAGAAAGCGCCGCATCCCGACGGCGGAGCTCAACAATTACCTGCTTCCGCTCATTCAGCAGACACCGCCCCCGATTTATCGCGACAAGGTGGTGAGAATCAAGTATGTGACGCAATTGCCGACGGCGGTTCCCTCGTTCGCATTCTTCTGCAATCTGCCGCAATATGTGAAGGACAGTTACAAACGTTATCTCGAGAATCGAATCCGCGAAAAATGGGATTTCCACGGCGTGCCGATTGACATCTATTTCCGGCAGAAATAGGGGAGCGGTTACATCCCCGGAATCACTTCAGGTTCAGATCTCAACTCCTTGCCGATGGCGTGGGCGTTACCCGGCGTGGTGCCGCCGGGGTCAATGTCATTGCCGATTTCACCCCCAA
>ONXT01000144.1 GCA_900321845.1 uncultured Bacteroidales bacterium
AATCCTCCCCTTCACCTCTCGTAAAAAACACGCAGCGATATTGATGATTCCGTGATGGTGAATCCGACAAGATTAAAGGGGATGATTAACAAAAAAATATGTATTTTTGCGCCCGAATTTTAATAACAAAATAATGGAAGATAATTTCGATTACAGAGCTGAAGCGAATCAGACCGCTTCACAGTCAGAGCCACGGACACAACAATCACAACCTGCGCAGCCTATGCGCGGCAGAACACCGAAACCGCCGAAGCCGCAAAAGCCGGAAGGCCGCGGACGTAAATTCTGGCGCGTCGTCTTCGGTTCCATGATTGGTTTCGTTCTGGGACAAGTGGTTATCAGCATCTTGGGCATCATTATGCTTTTTAACATGATGGTCAATATGGCTTCAAACCAATCCTCGTCACTGACTGACAATACCGTATTGGATCTCAGACTCAATTCTGCGATCGTGGAGCGCGCCGACGAGGATGTGAATATGTTCGCCCTCTACACCACTCCGAGCATCGCGCTGGACGATATTCTGAAATCCATCAAAGCCGCTGCCAAGGAGGACAACATCAAGGGTATCTCCATTAATACGGGCATGATGATGCAGGCAAGTCCCGCCACACTGACGGAAATCCGCCGCGCACTGGAGGAATTCAAGAAGTCGGGCAAGTTCGTCTATGCCTACGGCGATTATTACGGGCAGGGAGCCTACTACCTCGCCTCCGTCGCCGATTCCGTTTTCCTGAACCCTCAAGGGACGATGGACCTGCGCGGTATGAGCAGCCAGATTATGTTTTACAAAGGGCTCATCGACAAACTCGGCGTGGATGTGCAAGTGGTGAAATGCGGCAAATTCAAAAGTGCCGTGGAACCCTATCTGTTGGACAAGATGAGCGATGCCAACCGCGAACAGATGGAGGTTCTCCTGAATTCCATCTGGGGTGAGATGACAGCCCAAATCGCCCAATCCCGCCATCTCTCACAAGATGACATCAACAGGATTGCCGATAGTCTGCTCGTTCGTAATGCCCACGACGCTTTGGAAAACAAACTTGTTGACAACTTGATTTATCGTAGCGATTATCACAAAATGCTTCGCGCTAAGCTGGGCGTTTCGGGAAAACAGAAAATCACTTTGCTTTCCGTGGAAGAGTATGCGAGCAATTTGTCGGAAAAGTCCCGTCTTTTGTCCAAGAACAAAATCGCCGTCATCTACGCGTATGGCGAAATCAATGATGGCAAGGGCAGCAGCAACACCATCGGCGATGTCACCCTTTGCAAGAGTATCCGCAAGGCTGTCGATGACAAAAGAGTGAAGGCCATCGTACTGCGCGTGAATTCGCCTGGCGGCAGTGCCCTCGCTTCCGAAATCATCTGGAATGAAATTGAAAACGCCAAGAAAGAGGGCAAAATCGTTGTTACCTCCATGGGCGACTATGCGGCCTCTGGCGGCTACTACATCTCCTGCAACTCCGACTACATCGTCGCAGAACCCACCACTCTCACCGGCTCCATCGGCGTGTTCGGCATCATCCCAAGCGTCGGCCGCTTCCTTGACACCAAACTCGGCATCACCACCGACGGCGTGAGCACCAACGCCCACTCCGACGCCCTGAACGGTATGCGCCCGATGGACGAAACCGAGTATGCGTGGATGCAGAACAGCGTGGACCAGACTTACGATACCTTCCTCCAGCGCGTCTCCAACGGCCGCAAAATCGACAAAGCACAAGTCGATTCCATCGGTCAGGGCCGCGTATGGTCGGGCAAGGACGCCCTCGAAATCGGCCTCGTCGATCAACTCGGCAATCTGGACGATGCCATCCAAATGGCTGCACAACTCGCCGACATCACTGATTATAAGGTGGTTTACCCTGAAAAGAAATCGTTCTTGGAACTGCTTCTCAGCAATGAAAGCAGCGGAAGGGAGAGGGTGAACGCGACCGTTCGTGAAGAACTCGGTGAACTCTATCCCGCCTACAATGCCATGAAGCAAATTCGTGACATGAAGGGTGTGCAAGCCCGTATGCCGATGGAAATTGTTGTCCGTTAGACGTTACACTTGTTACTTCGTATCTCTTTATGACAGCTTTTAATATTTACCTGTTAATCATGATTGGCATTGCGCTAGTCGTGTTCATATCACTTTATTTCGTGGATGCCGGCTATGGTTCGTTCATTTCGCCCAAGTGGGGCAAGGCCATCAACAACAAGTTGGCGTGGTTTTTGATGGAGTTTCCCATCTTCCTCGCCATGATTGTCCTATGGCTCTGCTCTCCTCACAAATTCGATGTGGTGCCTTTCGTCTTTTTGCTCATTTTTGAAATGCACTATTTCCAGCGGTCGCTCGTTTTCCCGTGGATTATGAAGGGACACAGCAAGATGCCGTTCGCCATTATGTTCATGGGCATCGCGTTCAATGTGTTGAACTCCATGATGCAAGGCTATTGGATTTTCTTTGAATCCTATAGGGTGAATTACTGCGTTTTTGGTATGCATTATACTGATATTCAATGGCTTTGGTCGCCGCAGTTCATCATCGGCACCTTGCTATTCATTTTCGGCTTTGTCACGAACCTGCGTTCCGACTACATCATCCGCCACCTCCGCAAGGACGAGAACGACACGAAACACTACCTTCCCCAAACAGGAATGTTCAACTATGTGACCTCCGCCAACTATTTCGGGGAGTTGATGGAATGGCTCGGTTTTGCCATCCTCACGTGGTCGCTCGCCGGACTGGTGTTCTTCATCTGGACCGCCGCCAACCTCGTGCCCCGCGCCAATGCCATCTACAAGAAATACAATGTGGAATTCGCCGATGAGATGAAGGGCAAGCACCTCAAACGTGTCTTCCCGTTCATCTATTAGTAACTTGAAACTCTCTCATACAGTTAATAACTAAATCATAAAGAATCATGAAAAAAACTGCATTTTTCTATCTGTTGATAATCATGGGATTGATTGTTTCGATTTCGGCTTGCAAAAGAAAGACGAACGACCTTTCAGCAAAGGAGGCGCAAGCCATTGCGGCGAAGGCAGACACACTGGTGGAAGCTGAGCCGGCTGGACTGCAAATCGACACGATTCGGAAGAGCTGTTTTTACAAGGCGAGCATCGACCGTCCGCTGTATGGTGAGTTGAGCTGTTATGTGGAGTGGCCTCTGAGTTTGGAGGGCGCCGACCTTTCGGAGCTTCAGCGTGCGCTGCTTCGGAAGACCTTCGGCGAGAAAAAATCCGCCGACATCCGCGAGGTTGTTGAAAATCTTTTTCGGGAATACGATCCGACTCACGAAACGCGTTGGACGCGCATCGACAAGATTCCCACGCGCACCGAAGAGAGTTGGGGCGAAGAACTTCCCAGCGACAACTATCCCATGGAAGATTCTTATACGCGCTATACTGTCAAGTTGGACTCCTATCAGGAGGAGTCCGGCTTGATTGAGTATTCCATTTATGTGGACTACAATACCGGCATGTTGATAGGGCCTTCTTACGGGGATATCCTCAACCACATCATTTTCGACACGAAAGCCGAAAAGTTGGTTCGCTTTAACGATGTTTTCGTTCCCGATGCACGCGCTTTTCTGATTGGGAAATTGCGGCGGGATCCTGTAATGATGGAGAAATACGAATGTCTGTGGGGCGAGGACGATGATATGGGAATCAGCGACTTGCCAGAGAATTTCATGTTCAAAAACGGTTGTATTTTCTTCGTCTTCCCGAAGTACGAGGCAGCGTGCGGTTCCGACGGCAGTGTTTGTCTCGGTGTGAAGCTGTCGGAGGTGAAGCGTTACCTGACCCCCTATGGGGCGAAGTTGGTGAGTGGCTTGTAGGCGGCGAGCGTTGCAGGGGAGTTATACTCTCTTCTCTCTTCTTTCTTTGATGATTTCTTCCTGCTTGGCTGCGGGCATGGGCATGTATTGGTAGAACTCCATGGAGTAGTTGGCGCGGCCCGAGGTGATGTTGCGCAGCACGGTGGCGTAGCCGAACATCTCCATCAGCGGGATGAAGCCGTCGAGTTTTTGGGAGCCCTTTCTGAAGCGGCGCATGTTCTCTACACGTCCGCGGCGTTTGTTGAGGTCGCGGGTGACATTGCCGATGAAGTCGTCGGGGGTGTTGACCTCCACCTTCATCACCGGTTCCATAATGATGGGGTCGGCGCGACGGAAGGCTTCCTTGAAGCACATTGCCGCGCACAGACGGAAGGCCATGTCGCTGGAATCAACGGGGTGGAAGGAGCCGTCCACGAGGATGCACTTCACATCCACAACGGGGTATTCGGCAATCGGGCTCTTCTCCATCGCGGCGCGCAAGCCCTTTTCCACAGAGGGGATGAACTCTTTGGGGATGACACCGCCCTTGGTGATGTCCACGAACTCGAAGCCCTTGCCCGGGTTGGGTTCGAAACGGATGACGGTCTGTGCGTACTGTCCCTTGCCGCCGGTCTGCTTGGAGTGCTTGTAGTTGTATTCCACCGCTTTGGTGAGGGTTTCGCGGAAGGAGACGGAGGGCTGGCCGACGGTGATAGGCACTTTGAACTCGTCGCGGATGCGCTCCACGATGATTTCGAGGTGCAGCTCGCCCATGCCGGCGATGATGGTTTCTTCGGTCTCTTCGTCGAAATGGAAGTGGAAAGAGGGGTCCTCGTTGGTGAGCTTGGCGAGCGCTTCGCCCAGCTTGTCGCGGTTTTTCTTGTCCTCCAAGTTGACTTTCATCTCGATGACCGCCGGTGGCACGGAGATGGACTCGAGCAGGATGGGCTGGGACTCTTCGCAGAGGGTGTCGCCGGTGCGGGTGTATTTCATGCCAACGAGGGCGACGATTTCACCGCAGCCGGCTTCGCTGATTTCCTCGCGTTCCTTCGCCTTGATGCGGAAAATGCGGCCCACGCGCTCGTTCTTGCCCTTGTTTGTGTTGAGCACGCTCATGCCGCGGGTCAGCTTGCCGCTGAAGATGCGGATGAAGGTTTGTTGGCCGACATACGGGTCGTTGATGAGCTTGAAGGCGAGGGCGGAGAATTTCTCGTTGATGGAGGGATTGCGTTGGATGGTGCGGTCTTCATCGTCGGGGTCGTGGGCGTTTACTGCGCCGAGGTCGGCAGGGGAGGGAAGGTAGTCAACGATGGCGTCGAGGAGCAGTTGGATGCCCTTGTTCTTGTAGGCGGCGCCGCAGAGCACGGGGGTGACCACAAGCTTGAGCACGCATTCGCGGATGGCTTTTTTGAGCAGTTCCGTGCCGATTTCCTTGTCGTCAAGATAGAGTTCGGCGATTTCGTCGTTGAAATCGGAGAGCTTTTCAATCATGGCACGGCGGGCCTCCTTGGCGGCGGGCACCAACTCTTCGGGGATTTCGCCCACGATGCGCTCCTTCTCAACGAAGGTGATGGCCTTCATCGTAACCAAGTCAACCATTCCGAGGAAGGTGCTTTCGCTGCCGATGGGCATCTGGATGGGCATGGCGTTGGCACCGAGGTGTTTGTCCATTTGTGCGACCACTTCGTTGAAGTCGGCACCGACGCGATCCATCTTGTTGACGAAAGCGATGCGGGGCACGCGGTATTTGTCGGCTTGGTTCCACACGGTTTCGCTTTGTGGCTCCACACCTCCGACGGCGCAGAAAACGGCAACCATGCCGTCAATGACGCGCAGCGAACGCTCCACCTCGATGGTGAAATCCACGTGGCCTGGAGTGTCGATGAGGTTGATTTGATGGTCGTTCCAATGGGCGGTGATGGCTGCGGAGGCGATGGTGATGCCGCGCTCCTGCTCCTGTTTCATGAAGTCCATCGTGGCCTGCCCGTCGTGGGTCTCGCCGACCTTGCGTTTCTCGCCGGTGAAAAAGAGGATTCTTTCGGATACGGTGGTTTTGCCGGCATCAATGTGCGCGGCAATTCCGATGTTACGAAGTTTGGAAATTTGCATTTTTTTGTCTGGAATTTGTAATCAGTAATCTGGATTTTCTATTATAATATATTAAAAATCAATTTGTTATAAATAAAACAAGTTCCGATTTTTAAGTCGGCAAAGTTACACAAACTTTTCCGACTTTTTATTCCACCATATTAAAAATTCAAATGATTGATGATTGTTCCGAATTTAAAAAGGCGATTTGAGAAATTTATTTATTACTTTTGCAGTCCGAAATCGAAGGCCCATGGAACAGCAGTCCACCATCAGCGATATTCTTCATAGTATCGGGAAATACGTCACCGAGCATAGCGAGGCGCTGGCGAAGTATTTCTCGGAGTCGAAGCTGGTGCAAGCGGTGAAAAAATACGCAAAGCGCATCGGCTACGAAGCCACTTACGGCATCCTGCTCCTCTATTACGTGGCTGCCAGTCCGAACACTCCCGCAAAAGACAAGGCAATCGTTCTCAGTGCATTAGGATACTTCATACTGCCTTTGGATCTGATTTCCGATTTTATGCCGGTGATTGGATTTGCCGACGATATTGCTGCCATCAGCTGGGCGGTAAGTACAGTTTGGGTGAATATCACACCTGAAATCAAAGAGAAGGCCAACGCCAAAATGCACGAATGGTTCAGCGATTTCAATGAACAGGAACCATCCAATAAGTAAACATTTCCAATCCGGCCGCCACTCGCTGATTGAACTTAATTTGTTATGAATCATTAAATTATAGATTATGAAATATAAAAATTCCCTTCTCATACTATTGTTCTCCTTTCTCTTCACTATGAATGGCAGTATCTCCGCCGCCCAACTCACCGATTACTTGATTCCGACTCCGCAACGGATTGATATTCAAAAGAATATCGCAATTCAATATCACGAAGATGAATTTTCGCAGATTGCCAATTACTTGGCGCAATTCAACAAAAGCACATGGGAAAAAGAGGCGGATTTCCACGAATTTGGAGAGCACATCATCAAGTTGTCCATCCATATCGACCGCCGCTTTAAGCCGCAGGAGTATCGTCTTTTCGTTAAAGATCAGTCCATTGTGATTTCGTCAGGTAGCAACGAGGGGTTGTACTATGGCATTCAGACTTTACGTCAGCTTTTCGCCTATGCCTTAGCGGAAAAACAGAGTTTGCCCGAACTGCTGGTTTCCGACTCCCCCGCCATCGAACGCCGCGGTTTCATGCTTGACATCAGTCGCGACAAAGTGCCGAAGATGGAGACGCTCTACCACATCGTGGATTTGCTGACGAACTGGAAAGTCAATGAACTTCAGCTATATACGGAGCACACTTTCGCATACAAAAACCACAAAACCGTTTGGGAAAACGCCTCGCCGATGACAGCGGAGGAGATTGCCGCCCTGCAGCAATATTGCAACGACCGCTTCATCGACCTCGTGCCCAACCAGAACTCGTTCGGACATTTTGAGAACTGGCTGAAATACAAGAGGTACCAGCCGCTTGCCGAGACGATTACCGACGTGCAGACGATTTGGGGACCGCGTTCCAAGAGCTCCCTCGACCCCACCAATCCTGGCTCGCTGGAGCTGATGAAGGAGCTTTATGCCGAGCTGCTCCCTAATTTCAAAAGCGAGTATGTCAACATCGGCTGCGACGAGACGGTGGAACTCGGTTTGGGAAAATCCAAAGCCGCCTGCGACTCGTTGGGAAAGGGACGCGTTTATCTCGATTTCCTCATTAAATTGAACAATGAGGTCAATAAATTGGGTAAAAAAGCGCAGTTTTGGGGCGACATCGTGCTGAATCACGACAGTTTGATACCGTTTTTGCCCCAAAATATGACCGCCATGGTGTGGGGCTACTCCAGCAATTTCGCTTTCGACACCATTTTGCCGAAATTCCAGAAGGCGGGCATCCGCTACTACGTTTGTCCGGGAACTGCTACTTGGTGCTCCATCACCGGCAAGAACGAAATCGCATTTGAAAATCTGAAAAACGCAGGGCTCAATGCCAAGAAGTACAATGCCGCCGGCTTCCTCGTGACCAACTGGGGCGACTATGGGCACTGGCAGCCGCTGTCGCTTTGTTACGCCCCGATAATGTTGGGGGTGGCTTACGGTTGGAACTGCGACACCACCTTGGAGAGCCGGCTGGAACTCCTTCTTAACCAGTACGTTTTCCAAGACAAGACGCAGAACACGGGCAGAGCAGTGCTCAAGTTGGGGCTTGCCTCCTCGTATGCAAAGGTGCCGGAGACCAACAACAACATCTTCTATCAGATGTATCGCCGTTACGCGTGGAAGTGGAACGGCAACGAGCAGACGCGGGCACTGACGGTGCAGAACCTGAATGCGACCGAGGCGCAACTCGACTCATCGCTGTTGATTTTGGAAAAGGCGGATCCTCAATGCACTGACAGAGAGATTGTTATTGACGAATTAAAGCAGGCCACCGCCTTGGCGAAACACGCTTGCCACTTCGGGCAGGCACGCCTTGCCGCAAAAGACCACCAGACGCTCAGCATCCCGGCGGCCAAACGCAAGCAGCTCGCCGCTGAGCTCAAACCGCTCATCGCCAACCATAAAAAATTGTGGGTGGTCCGCAACCGCAAGGGCGGCCTCGACGACTCCGCCGAGAAATTCCAAGTGGTTTACGACTACTACCTGAAGTAGCAAGTGGATGAGGATTGAAAAATTAATCATTTATCACTCATCATTAATCATTAAATTTTCGTATTTTTGCCGATTGCAATGTGCAGAGTGATTTCTGCGCATCGCAATCCCGTTTTTCTAATACAATCAATGATTAAACAACATATTTATGGACTTTAGCTTATCAAAAAAAGAAGAATTGTTTCTGCAGATGATCAGAGAATTTGCAGAAAATGAGGTCAAACCGCTGGCAGCGGAAGTTGACGACGAAGAGAAATTCCCGATGGAGACCGTGGAAAAACTCGGCAAAATCGGTGTGATGGGAATTCCGATTCCGGTTGAATATGGCGGACAAGGCGGCACCAACCTGATGTACGGGATGGCCGTGGAGGAACTCTCCCGCGCCTGCGCCACCACTGGTGTGATTGTTTCAGCGCACACCTCTCTCTGCATGGCTCCCATTTTGGAACATGGTACGGAAGAACAGAAGAAGAAGTATTTGCCGAAGCTCGCCTCCGGCGAATGGATCGGCGCTTTCGGTCTTACCGAACCCAATGCCGGTACCGACGCCGCCATGCAGCAAACCACTGCGGTTGACGCTGGCGACAAATGGATTCTCAACGGTTCCAAAATCTTCATCACCAACGCCGGCTACGCTCACGTTTATATCGTAATGGCCATGACCGACAAGTCGAAAGGCACGAAGGGCATTTCCGCCTTCATCGTTGAAAAGGGCTTCAAAGGTTTCAGCATTGGCAAGAAAGAAAAGAAGATGGGTATCCGCGGCTCCGCGACTTGCGAGTTGATTTTCGAGAACTGCGAAGTTCCGAAGGAAAACCTCCTTGGCGAACTCGGCAAGGGCTTCAGCATTGCCATGAAGACCCTCGACGGCGGCCGCATCGGCATCGCTTCGCAAGCACTGGGCATCGCTCAGGGCGCCATGGACGAGACCGTCAAGTACACCAAGGAGCGCAAGCAGTTCGGCAAGCCCATCGCCAAGTTCCAGAATACCCAATTCCAAATGGCCGACCTC
>ONXT01000231.1 GCA_900321845.1 uncultured Bacteroidales bacterium
GTGAAGGACGTGATCAACGGCATTGTCGATGACGGCAAGTTCCTTGAGGTACACGCCACCAAGTCGGGCGTCTGCTCCTTCGCCGTGGATACCGAAGACGAAGGCATCGCAATGATTCGCCAGCTGCTCAGCTACCTGCCCTCCAACAACATGGAGTCTGCCCCGCGTTACATCTGCGAAGACCCCATCAACCGCCTCGACGACGTGCTCAACAGCATCATCCCCGACAACCCGAACAAGCCCTACGACGTGAAATCCGTCATCAGCAGCATCGTGGACAACGGCGAATTCCTTGAAATCCAACCGATGTACGCCCGCAATATCGTGGTCGGCTTCGCCCGCTTCAACGGCATGTCCGTCGGTATCGTGGCCAACCAACCCAACTATTTGGCCGGTGTGCTCGACATCAACGCCTCCCGCAAGGGTGCCCGCTTCATCCGCTTCTGCGACGCCTTTAACATCCCGCTGGTTACCTTGGTTGACGTTCCCGGCTTCCTGCCCGGCACCGGCCAAGAATACGGCGGCATCATCCTCCATGGAGCCAAACTGATGTACGCATACGGCGAGGCTACCGTCCCGAAAGTGACCGTCATCCTCCGCAAAGACTACGGCGGCGCTTACTGCGTGATGAGCTCCAAACAGCTTCGCGGCGACATCAACTATGCCTGGCCAACCGCCGAAATCGCAGTCATGGGCGGCAAGGGCGCCGTGGAAATTCTCTACAGCAAGGACATCAAGGCCATTGAAGAACCCGAAAAGAAAGCCGATTTCATGAACGAAAAAGAGGCCGAATACACCAAGGCGTTCTCCAATCCTTACGTGGCAGCCAAATACGGCTACATCGACGATGTGATTGAACCGCGTAACACCCGCTTCAGAGTCATCCGCGCCCTCGAATCCCTCAAGACCAAACACCTTGAGAACCCGGCCAAGAAACACGATAACCTCCCATTATAATCCATCTAAATCAACAATAGAATGAAGATTATCAAACAATTATTACTCACCTTCGCATTGGTTATAGCTGCGATTTCCCTTCCGGCACAGTCCATCGTTGACCTGCGCTTGAACGAAATCCTCATCAAGAACGAAGGCAACTTCACCGATGAGTACAGCCGTCCAAGACCATGGGTGGAAATCTACAATAGCGCCTACAACTCCGTGAACGTCGGCGGTTGCTACCTCACAAACGATACGACGGGCTTCGCCGCCGCACAAAAGGACAAGGATGCTTTGGACAAATTCAAGAAAAAGTGCTACAACATCCCCACCGGCGACCCCAAAACCCTCCTGCAACAACGCAGCTGCGTCGTTTTCTTCTTGGACGGTGACCCGACCTACGGAACTTTCCACGTGAGCTTCACCCCCGACCAGACCAACTACATAGCTTTAATCGGTTCCGATGGCAAAACGCTCATCGATTTAATGGAATTTCCCCCGATTCTGCGTGACACCTGCGTGTCGTACGGCTGCGTAAAAGATGGCGACACTTCCCAAATGGACATTCTGGAGTTCTTCACCCCAGGATCCAACAACACAGTGCTCAACGGCGAAACCAAGTCTGACAGATTGGCCAAGACCGACCGCTTCGGCATCAAGATGGCCCTCACCTCCATGAGCATCGTGTTCTCCGTGCTGGCCTTCATCTACATCATCCTGAAAATTTTCGGCCATTACTCCAAGAAAGGATTCAACGTCAAATCTGGTAAGAAAGAGGCAAAGCCGGCCACACAACCCGCTCCGACTGCCGGCGGTAAACCGTCCGACGAAGAGCTGGCCGCCATCGCCACCGCATTGAACCAAGAAATGGGCGATGCCACCGACGAGGAAAAAGTGGCCGTATTCACCGCACTATACCTCTATTTAGACACCCAACACGACCAGGAAAGCGAAGTGCTCACCTTCACCAACCTCAATGAAACATCCCCGTGGGGACAAAAGTACTTCAATTTCAAACGCAATCCGAAGTCATAGTGATTGGTGAACAACGAACAAGGAAACAAGCAATTAATCAATAAACAATTAAACAATTAATAACCGTGAAAAATTACAAATTCAAAATCAATGGCAATGAATACTCAGTGGACATTGTCGGCATCGAAGATAACAAGGCTCAAGTGGCTGTAAACGGCAAAAGCTACGAAGTGGAAATGGATATGACGAATGTGAAAATGCCAGCCGCTCCGAAGCCAGCAGCCCGTCCCGTAGCAACTGCAACCGTAGCTGCTGCACCGCAAGCCGCTCCCGCTGCTGCTCCCGCCCCAGCCGCTGCTCCTGCTCCCGCTGCCAGTGGCGCCGGAATGGCAGTCAAATCACCCCTCCCGGGCACCGTCCTCGACCTGTTCGTTCACGAAGGCGACACCGTGACCGCTGGCCAGCACCTGATTCTGCTGGAAGCCATGAAGATGGAAAACAACATCGACGCGCCCAAAGCCGGCGTGGTGAAAGGCATCCGCGTTAAACAACGCGACGCCGTCATGGAAGGCGACGTACTGCTTACAATTGAATAGTCGGAGTTTTCCCACTTATCAACCAATAAAAAAGCCAAGAGTGTTTTGCTCTTGGCTTTTTTTGTGAAGTAATCACCCTTTCAGCTCCTGAACCTGCTGCTCACTCAAACCAGTAGCGGCGGCAACATCAGTTACAGAGACACCCAATTCCAAGAATTTGCGGGCCGCAATGAGGAGAGCCTCTCTACCTTCCTCTCTACCTTCCTCCAACCCCTTTTGGTAGCCTTCTTCTATACCCAATCGGTGATGGTAGTCCATCGCGTCCTTCACATCCTCGTACTCCAGTACGCTCTTCTCATACTCTTGCTTTTCCATAGTGCTCAGTTTTGTTAA
>ONXT01000149.1 GCA_900321845.1 uncultured Bacteroidales bacterium
AAGTGGCGGACTGCCTGGTGAGGGCTGGGAGCACATTCCGCGAAGACCAGAAAGAAGCCTATCGCAAGGCAATTGCCGACGAGGAAATTGAAAGCTCCTGCTGGGTCATGCGGCAGGTACTGGACAATGCACTGGTGGCAGAAGAAAGACGCAGTCCTTTGTGTGACGATACGGGTATTCCGCATTTGTTTTTGGAAGTTGGGAAGAACCGTGTAGTCACTGGTGAGTTGCTGGAGCAGATTAAGGAAGGTGTCGAGAAGGGGCTTCGGCAGTTGCCCGGCAGGCCGATGGCCATCAAGGGTGATGACTATGCCCGAATCGACCAAAGTGGCGGCTTGGATGAGGACAGCGGCGCCTTGGCTCCGTCTCCGGTCTTGATTAAACCCGTTGATGAAGATGTTATCCGCCTTACCATTATGATGCTTGGCGGTGGCCCTGCCATCCGGGGCATAACGCAGAGGATTTTCCACAAGCACAGCGTGGATGTCGTGATCGATGAAATCGTCAACCGTGCCATCCCCGCAGTCTCGCAGTTGGGCTGTTCTCCCTGTACGCTGGCAATCGGCATCGGCCGTTCTCAGTTTGAGGCGACGAGCCTGATGATGGAAGCGATGGCGAAGGGTGACTTTGGCGTGCAGAGCGACTTTGAGAAGCGGATTACCGAGAAAGTGAACGAGAGCAAAACCGGTCCTCTTGGGCTTGGTGGCAAGCATAGTGTCCTGGCGACTTTCGCGAAGATCGGACCGCAGCGGGCGAGTGGCGTGCGTATTGTTGCATTGCGGCCTTGTTGCTGTTTTGAGCCCAGACGGGCAAGTGTGGAATTGTGATGGACGTCAATACTGAGGCAGTATTAACCCTTTTGCAGGCAGGGCTGGGAAAAGACGTTTGTCTGGATTCGGTCGATGACTGGAATCTTGTGACAAAGTTTGTCCATCAGCAAGGCGTTGTTGCCATTGCACTCGACGGTTATGGTCGAATGATCAAGTCAGACAAAAAGCCGTCGGAGATGCCTTCCTCTCTGAAAAAACAGTGGATCGCAGCTGCCTTGCACTTTGAATCCATCTTTGCCACACAGCGGGACATTGCTGTTAAGTTGGCATGCTATTTTTCGGACAATGGCCTGAAAATCTATGTTTTGAAAGGTCACGTCGTTTCGGAGTGCTACCCTGCGCCGAATCATCGATATAGTTGTGACATGGACTGTTTCCTGAAGTCCACGGATGGAAACGGCGATGCTTGGGAGCGGGGCAATGTCCTGGTGGAAAGAAAGGGGTACTATGTTTCCCGGGGGTATTATAAGAACAATTCTTTTTTGATTCCGGGGTTAAAAGTAGAGAATCACCGCTTTCTTACGCCTTTCCGGGGTGATAGACGGCTGACGGAATTGGAGAAACTACTTCAGCGAATGCTTAGAGAAGATGCCGGAAATGATAAGATGGGTGACTCAGAACTTTGCCGCCCTCCGGTAATGGTCTCTGCACTGTTCCTTATCGAACACGCGTTTTCTCATTTTCTGCACGAAGGACTGACATTGCGCCATATTACAGACTGGATGATGTATAGCCGAAAGCACCACGAAGAAATTGATTGGGTGCAGTTGCAGGCTTATATCGACGAGTTCGGATTCCGGCGTTTCTTCGATGCCTATGAGCATGTCGGCGAGTATGTCCTCGGCGAACGAAAGTATTCAGATCTGTCTGGTCCGGAGCAGCGGATGATGGATTCTGTTTGGGACGGACTGGATTTAACGAATTCAAAAAAGGGTTTGCGGCGCCGGATAGGTATTGTACGCAATACACTTCGTGCCCAGTGGAAATATCGCTATTTCTCACCTGTGTCAATGCCTGTCTCTCTCTGTACCAGAACCTTCGGATACTTTTTTATGCGGCAGCCAGCATTGAAATGAACGGTTTTACCGCTAGTGTTATGAAACACGAGTATAAAAAAACGAAGGAATAACCCAAGGTTTTCCTTCGTTAAAAAACAGTAAGAGAAATGATTAGGGAATCCAAGTCCCCGCATCGGGATCCTGCCATTCTTCTAAAGATTCTTGTAATAATTGCCCCGTTGTAGAGATGGCGTAAACTTGCGTTTCAGGTGATCTGTATGTTGCTTTCATAATCTATAAAAAAGTAATCCATTTAAATTGGGTGCAAATATAGACTTTTTTTGATTATGAATAAAAATCCAATAATAATTGTCTACGATTTTTCGTCTTGAAAAACAGAATTCAACATTTCATCTTAACGCGCTTCAACCTGCGGCTGTGGAACCGTGACAAGTCCGGTTCTCCTGTGCGGACGCTGAGTTGGCTGGACCATCGTTTCTCGATCTTTGAGCGGTACTGCTTTCCCTCCATCGCGGGCCAGACGTGCACAGATTTTACCTGGATTGTCCTCTTTGACAGCCAGACGCCGGATGAGTACAAAGCACGAGTTGCAGACTATCAGCGTCTCTGTCCGCAGTTCGTCCCCGTATTTGTTGCGCCGCAGGAAAGTCGTCATTTCGCACGGATTTTCGGTGAGGAGGTGCGGAAACGGATTGATTCGTCCGTAAGAGTGCTTTCAACCTATCTTGACAACGACGACGCATTGAACATCCATTTCGTGGAGGATATTCAAAAACGTGCGGAAAGTTTGTTGGACGGGACGTTCATTACTTACATCGACGGTTATCAGTTATACACGGACCACCACTATGCGATGCGGATCCGCTATCCGCGCAATCATTTTGTGAGCGTAATCGAGAACAACGATTGGTCGAATGTCCGGACGATTTACGGATTTGGCAGCCATTACTATCTTGTGAAAATCCCCGGGGTTCGGATCGAACAGATCTCCGGCTCACGGATGTGGTGTGAAGTCATCCACGAAAAGAATATGGGTAACGATGCCTATTTCCTTCGCGCCACGATGGAGAAAGATCATACGCTGCTGCAAAGAGACTTTTCAATAGACGAACCCCTGCAGCACGGTACGTTGCTTTATTTGTTTAGATTCCTTCCTCGCTACTGCAAGATATTCGTACGGAGAACGAAACACCGCCTGCTCGGTAGAAAGTGGTAAAACCGTACTGAGAATGAAGCGACCGATTCTTATTGTTTTCCTGCTGCTACTGTCCTTTCCCGCAACGGCACAGGAGGCGCCTGCAGAGACCCTGCGCAT
>ONXT01000101.1 GCA_900321845.1 uncultured Bacteroidales bacterium
AAATCAATGGGGAGATGATTCCCGAAGAGAAGGTGGTTGAGTTTTTCGAAAGATTCAACGAGCAGTTCAAGAGCATCGAGCCCTCGTTCTTTGAGATGACCACCGCGTTGGCCTTCTACTATTTTGCAGAGGAAAAGGTCGATATCGCCATCATCGAGGTGGGCTTGGGCGGCAGGTTGGACGCAACC
Source organism: uncultured Bacteroidales bacterium (assembly GCA_900321845.1). Taxonomy (GTDB): domain Bacteria; phylum Bacteroidota; class Bacteroidia; order Bacteroidales; family WCHB1-69; genus UBA1756. Next base: position 189 of record ONXT01000101.1, read on the forward strand.
AACATCATCCGTCCGCAAACATGCGTCATCACCAATATCACATTGGAACACACACAGTTATTAGGCGACACGCTCGCAAAAATCGCCTTCGAGAAAGCGGGCATTATGAAAGGAAACACACCCGTGGTAATCGGAAATTACAACGACGAGACGATGCCCGTATTCCAAAAAAGAGCGCACGAATTGAATGCACCGCTCTTCACCACCGACGACATTTCCATCACCGAGCCGACGATTTCCGATACTCCCCATTACCGGCTGATTAACATTAAATGCGGTAATGAAATCATAGGCGAGAATGTCCGGCTGCCGTTGCAGGGTGATTACCAATTTGAAAACATAGCCACATTCGTCAAGACGATTGTAGTTTCAACGAAAGAAGACGTTAATCGCAATACATTGATTTGCAATGCAATAGAAAACGTTGTTAAGAATACGAACCTGATGGGGCGCTGGCAGATCCTTTCGGAGAAACCACTGGCGGTTTGCGACACCGGCCACAACAGCGGCGGCTTCCAATATCTTGCAAAGCAAATGGGACGCATCACCTGTCGAAAGCTGCACGTAATCATCGGCTTTGTGAGCGACAAGGATGTGGATAGCATCATCCGGCTGCTGCCACGCGAGGCCGAATACATCGTCTGTCACGCGAGTGTGGACCGCGCGATGGCGTCGGAAACGATTTTTGAGAAGATGAAAGCGGCAGGGCTGGAAGCACGAATCAGCTCGGAAAGCGTGGCGGACACATACCAAACGTTGATGCGGGAGATTTCTGCAGACGATGCAGTGTATGTCGGCGGCAGCACTTTCATCGTGGCGGATTTGCTGCAAGATCCTACAATTCGGAGAGATATTATTTCAGAATAAACACATATTATCAATCAAAGGAAATGGAGACAATCGAAACACTATTAAGCCACAGAAGCATCCGTCAATTCAAGGAGCAACCTATTGAGGATGAGATACTTGACAAGATTTTGCAGGCCGCCTGCAATGGCTCGACATTGGGAGGAATGCAACTATTCAGCATCATCGTGACCAAAGACAAGGCGATGATGGAGAAGATGGCGCCGCTGCACTTCAACCAGCCGATTGCCACCAATGCACCACTGATTCTCACGTTCTGCGCCGATTTCCACCGCTTCGACCGTTTTTGCGAGTGCAGAGGTGTGGCGACAGATGCCTACAGCAATTTTCAGGCATACCAGTGGGCGGTCACCGACTCCATCATTGCGGCCCAGAACGCCTGCGTGGCAGCCGAATCCTTCGGACTCGGCCTCTGCTGGCTCGGCACCATCACCTACAACGTGCCTCAATTCATTGAAATACTGCAACTTCCCAAACACGTCATCCCTACCGCCTGTATCGCCATCGGCTACCCCGACCAGCAAGTCCCGCTCACGACCAAACTGCCCGTCCGCTCGCTGATTCATCAGGAGACCTACCGCGATTACAACGATGCCGACATTAACAATATGTATGCGGCATTGGAAAAGGATACGCACAATGCAGCGGCTATCACCGAAAACAAAACAGGGAATCTGGCCAACGACTACGTTTCGCGCAGGTACAAAAAAGAAGACAACGAGTACTTTTCCGACATTTTATACAAAGCAGTAAAAGAACAGGGGTTCTGATTGCCTATTCCGTCACCTTCAGCAACTTCTTCTGCTTGCGCTCCTGGGAGAGCTTCGATAATTCGTTGATGTTCACGGCGAAGTTGAAGTAGTTGGGGACAGCGCCACGGGCATAGTGCATGCGCGAAAAACCGATGCGTATTCCCTTGATATTGAGAGAAAAACCATAAGAGAATCCGGCCATAGTGCGACGCTGCGGAATGCGCATCTCCTGATGGCGGTTGTGATTGTACCCAACGTGGAGCGATAAAAACTTCGCAGGGATGATTTCAAGACCGAAATTGATGTGGCGGAAGAAATTGTCGAAGAACTGTGCCGCCTTGGACGGATAAATCGGCTCGTCGGTGAGCGCATCGTATTCTAAAAGCGGGTCCTTCTCCCCTACGTATGCCATATTCCAGCGGTAGAGGTGGTGCAGCGAGATGTGGTAACGGACAGGCATGAAGCGGAATTGCTGCGAAAAGGCAATTTGAAGGTCAAACGGAATTTTCTCGAACTGCCCGGGGACATAATTCACAATCGGGGAACCGATGTTCTTTGCCAACAGCGTCAGAGCCAGCCGTTTTTTCTGATTGACATACGACCCTGCCACATCAACTGCCAGCCCGAAAGACTTATAGGATTCGTAGGTGGAATAAATCAGTTTGAGATTGGCACCAATACTGAAGCAACTGTCCAAGCGACGCCCCCACCCCACCGTGGCACAATAATCCCCGGCGCGGAAATAACCTTGCTCAATCCCCGATTCGTCCGTCATCGTGAATTTCCCGTAGTTGACAAACTGCATGCCGAAAGCAAAGCTGCCCACCTTTTTGAAAGTGTGGGAGTACATGGCGGAGCCATAGGAGGCGTTGGAGAAATAGTCAACCGCACTGAACAAGAGCGAGGTATGGTGGCGTTGACCAATCATGGAGGGGTTGTACAGAATCAACGAGGGGTCATCGTCATACACAGCAACGAGCTCTCCGCCCAAAGCCGACTGTCGCGGGGAGTTGCTGAAATTCAAGAAGTTATAAACATACTTTCCACCAACTTGAGCGTCAGCCACCAAGCAACCGACTATCAACAAAAGAAAACAGAACAACCCTCTTTTTTTCATTGGTGGAAATTTGCGCAAAAGTACGACTTTTTTTCTTAATGCGTCCATTATTGAAAAAATCAGAATCAGATGGCAAAAGAGAGTATATCCGAAATAACAGTCTAACCTTGACCTCCACCCTACTTCACCACCGACTTGAAGCTCCCGTTTAAGACAATTGTCTCAACTTCCTGACCTTCAACTACTTGATTACAATCCGTAATTGCTTTTCCATTATGATAGGTGATGCTGAAACCGCGCTTCAGGATATTGGATGGGTGCATGATTTGCAATTTTTCATCCATATAGCGCAACTCATTCCGTTTGTTTGTAATATTTTGTTTTACAGAGAGTTGCAATTTTGTGAAGAAAGAAGAGATCAGTATGTTTTCGCGGGAGAGCATCGAGCGAGCGCCATCGCCCACCACTGCACGACAATCCGACAAACCCTGCTTATTACTCTCCACAATCTTGTGAGCTGATAGGTGCATAGAGGACTGAAGTTCAAGCAGTTGATGGTTCTCGCGCGCAAAAATCTTTTGCGCCGACAGTTCAATCTGCGACTCCAATTGCGAGAGCGTATTCTTCTCATCCTTCAGGATGGACAGCGTTTTTTCACTGATAAAAGATTGGATATTCGCAATTTTATTCTCAAAATCCTCGAAAAAACCGATTAAATAGTACGCCACCTCCGTCGGTGTGATTTTATTGCCGAAAGAGACCATTTCCGTAACGGTTTCATTGGTGGAATGACCTATGCCAGAAAGGACGGGAATCGGAAAGGTAGCCACTCGCTGTGCCAACTCATACTGGTCGTAGCAATTTAGCCCGACGTCCCCACCGCCACCGCGAATGATGACCACACAATCGAAATCATCCTTCCGCTTGGCAATCTGTAAAAGTTGATTCGTCATCGTGGCAACAGCCCGATCACCTTGCAGCAATGAGGGAAACAGTTCTGTATGAAAGCGGTAGCCGTGCTTGTTGCCCTTCAAGGTGACCATGAAATCGTTGTATCCCTTGCTCGTTTCCACTGAAATGACGGCGATACGTTGAGGCAAGAGCGGCATTTTCAACTTCTTGTTTGCATCAAAGGCATTCTCCTGCTTCAGTCTTGCAATCGTTTCCCGTTTGTTTTTTGCCATTTCGCCCAAAGTATAAGCCGGTTCAATGTCCTGGATTTGCAAAGCCAGGCCATAGCGCGGAGTAAAGGTGACTGCAGCCAAGCAAAGAATCGTGATGCCGTCCTTCAAAGGCTCAGCCGTGATTTTCTGGAACTTATCATTAATACGTATGAAATCCGACGACCATATAACCGCCCGCATTTCCGTTTTGATGACATCCCCCTCCTTGTCCACCAACTCAGGATAACAATGTCCGTTCCGAGGTTGATGATTGAGTCTAACCATCTCAGCCTTAATGTAATAGCGTCCGTTGTAAGTCCGCGCAATCATCGACTGGATGCTTTGCGCTACTTGCGTCAACGTATAAACTGTCTTGCCGTTATAGGAGGTGTCTGCCATATTTCAAATAATGTGCAAAAGTAAAAAAAATCGTACTTTTGCAGCCCGTTTCCAACAATTAAAAACAAAGAAAAATGAATACAAGACTTAGTGTAAATGTGAACAAAATTGCGACTTTGCGCAATGCCCGCGGTGGCAACATGCCCAACTTGATTCAAGTGGTGAAGGATTGCGAAAGATTTGGTGCTCAAGGAATTACAGTACACCCACGTCCGGATGAACGCCACATCCGCTACAGCGACGTCTATGACTTGAAAAAAATCGTCACCACGGAATTCAATATCGAAGGCTATCCCTCCG
>ONXT01000145.1 GCA_900321845.1 uncultured Bacteroidales bacterium
AACGGGCCATCGTGCCGTTCTGACGGCGAACGACCACATCCTTCGGTCTTTCGATGATCGGCAGAATGATATTGATGCCGGCGGACAAAGTGCGGTTGTACTTGCCCAAACGTTCCACAATCATGTTTTCCGACTGCGACACAATTTTGATGCCGCTCAGAATGTAAATGACAACCAAAATGGCTAAAACAATTAAAACAACTCCCATGACTATTTAATTTTAACGGTTAATACAATACTATCGATGGCCACGACGACCACTTCCTTTCCTTTTTCAATCAAGATGCTTCCTTCGGAAACGGCTTTCCAATCATCGCCGTCGATGGCGACGCGGCCGGTATGAGCAACAGGGTCGATGGTCTCCGAAACGAGGGCGGTCCTGCCAACGAGCGCCTCCGCATTGGTCTTGGTGTTTTTGCTTCGCTTGTCAAAAAATTTCAGAATCACAGGGCGTAGGAAGATGAACGTCAACAACGACACCACAATGAAGATGGAGATCTGCCAGAGGAAACCACCACCCAAAAGAGCGGTCACCCCCGAAGCAACGGCGCCGATTGCAAAACAGATGGCGCCAAAGCCAGCGGTCACAATTTCAAGAATCACCAGCACAATCGCAATGACGAACCAAATCAAATATGCTTCCATGACTTAAGAATTTTTAGAATAATATGAATCGACCGAACGAATGGCGCGCATCACCTCGTTGCCCGCCTGATAAGGGGTGATCACGCCTGCCTGGATTTTCGGCAACAACTGGTCTATCAATTTTTCAATCTTTTCATTATTAAGGAAATAATTGCGGATACTGAAATCGATCCAATCGTTGAAAATCTTGACATGCTGCTCGTTGCGGTTCTGTTCAAAGAAGCCGTTGCCTTTCATCTGGGCTTCATAATCACAGATGATTTTCCAGACCTTGTCAATGGAGGTGTGTTCGATGGCGGAGCAAGTGGTTACGGGAACGTTCCAGCCGTTCTCCATTCTGGGAAAGAGGTGGAGCGCCGACTGGTAGCGGGTTTTCGCCAGTTCAGCGGGATGCACGTTGTCGCCGTCGGCCTTATTAATCACCAGGGCGTCGGCCATTTCCATTATGCCGCGCTTGATGCCCTGCAGCTCGTCGCCGGCACCCGACAGCATCAGAAGCAGGAAAAAGTCCACCATCGACTTCACGACGGTTTCCGACTGCCCCACGCCGACGGTCTCCACGATGATGACGTCGAAGCCAGCGGCCTCGCAGAGGACGATGGTTTCGCGGGTTTTGCGGGCCACACCGCCCAAGGTCAGTCCGGAGGGCGACGGGCGGATGAATGCGTGCGGGTCAATGGAGAGCTCCTCCATGCGGGTTTTGTCGCCGAGGATGCTGCCGCGGGAGCGTTCGCTGCTCGGGTCGATGGCAAGCACCGCTATGCGCTTGCCGAGGGAGGTCAGGTACTTGCCGAAGGCCTCAATGAAGGTGCTCTTCCCCACCCCGGGCACACCGGTGATGCCGATGCGCAACGAATTGCCGGAAAAGGGCAGGCAACGCTCGATGACCTGCTGCGCAACAGCCTGATGCTGCGGATTGAGGCTCTCTATCAAGGTGATGGCGCGACTGAGGATCACGCGGTCGCCCCGACGGATGCCCTCCACATAATCGTCCACAGAGAAAGTGCGCGACTTCCGTCTTTGCAAATACGGACTCACTTGAGCGGGCTGCTCAATGCCGCCCCGCTCAGTCAATGCAGAATCGAAATCGCCTACCATTCCGTTGAGCAAGAAACCGTGGAAGCAACAATCTCATCCCCATTGGCCGTCTCAAGCGTATTGTCTTTTTCCTTGTCCTGACACTGATTGGCGCTCAGTTCCGTGCCGTCCCAACTGTCGTACCCGACAAGACTGTCGTTGGTGTCATAGTATTTGCACAGGCAGTCGCTGTGTTCACAAGAGGCGAATGCCATCAAAGCCACGATGGCAAGCATGGGCAGTATAAAAAATAACTTCTTCATATATTGAAAATTAATGGTTTTTATCCGGTTTTCCTTTCGAACACATCACCTTTACGTTCACAACCTCAAGCTCGGCCGTTTCACCTATCGGGACGTTGAGTTCATAAGTGTCATTCATACTCTGGCAATCCTCTTCGGTCACGCTTTTCTCGTCCCACACCTTCACATCATAGAATTTGTCGTTATGATAATATTTGCAGACGCAAGCCTTGTGGCAGGAAGCCAAAAAAAATGCGCAAACAAGTGCGATACAAATTAATACACTTCTTTTCATTGTTTCTGAATTGCGCCGCAAAAGTACGAAATAATAATGATTCATAACGATATTCATAAAAAATATATGAATATCCGCCATAGTGGTTCATGGCATAAAAGCAACCTGCTTGGCAAAAACCACGCGCAGCTTGCATTATTTCGATCAAAATGCAGGATTATGAATCACCTTGAATGCCCGAACATCTCTGCCAGCCACCATTCGCCCCACATACATTCCAGCATTCAACCCGCTCACATTCACACGATTACACTTAGGAGAGATGGATTGCGACAGCACCATTCTCCCCGTCAAATCAAAGAGCTGCAACTCGGCAGAAGCGCCGCCCTCCCATTCCACCTGAAAATAATCCCTTGCCGGATTGGGATGGATTTTGATACGACTTGACTGCTGGCATTCAGCGATTCCATCTGGACGCGGAGCGGGTACCGTGCCCATATATAGAGAGAGCCCACCAGCGTAATTGCCAACAACCATATCCCAAAATCCATCCCCGTTCAAATCGCAGACCGCCGGCGCACAGCGCACCCCCTCTACAATATTATATACTCTTTCATCGCAAGTCTCCACCAACGCAGAATCCTTCAATCGGAAATCATCCGCTAAATTGTTGTCAATCAAATCGTAATGAAACACATACCCCCGCTCGCTGCCACAAAACAGCACGGTTTCGTCATTCGCTTTTCTGAAAAAATGCGGAACGGAAAAGCCGAAATAGGAGTTGTTGTAGTCGCGTACATCCACGCCCCCCAACGCATCCGTGACCAATTGGAAATCAGGGATTTCATTACCCGACACATTGCGATAATAGGCGATTTTGCCCCGCCGGTTGCCCACTATCAAGTCCGTTTTCCCGTCATCGTCC
>ONXT01000097.1 GCA_900321845.1 uncultured Bacteroidales bacterium
GCGCTAACGGGAATCATCAGGTCGGAAACGGTTTTCACGGCTTCAACGGAACCGAAAACTTCGTTCTGGTCCAAGGTCTCGTCAACAGTGTTCACATCTACAAAAACGATGTCGCCCAATTGTTCTGCGGCATATTTGGTAATGCCAACGTATGCGAATTCACCATCCATTTTCAACCATTCGTGGTCGTTTGAATACTTTAAATTTTCTGGAATCATAATTTTAAGTGTTTGATTATTAATGTTTTATAGGTTTATTTTACTTATGGTTCATTGATTTCCACCTCGTTATACCGTCATAATCTCTTTTTCCTTCATCTCCGACATTTTGTCGAGCTTGGCGATGTATTCGTTGGTGAGTTTTTGAATGTCCTCTTCGAGTTTCTTTTGCTCATCTTCCGGGATGCCGTTTTCTTTCAGCTTCTTGGCCGTGTCGTTGCCGTTGCGGCGGATGTTACGGATGGTGACCTTGTGCTGCTCGGTTTCCTGTTTGACTTTCTTCACCAGTTCTTTTCTGCGTTCCTCGGTGAGGGAGGGGACGATGATGCGGATGAATTCGCCGTTGTTTTGCGGGGTGAAACCGAGGTTGGCAGCGAGGATGGCCTTTTCGATGATGGGCAGCATGTTGCGTTCCCACGGTTGGATGACGATTTGGCGTGCATCGGGAGTGTTTATGTTGCCGACCTGCTCAATCGGGGTCGGGTTGCCGTAATAGTCAACTTTCAGTCCTTCAAGCATTTGCGGATTGGCTTTGCCAGCGCGCACCTTCTGCAAGTCCTTGTCGAAAGCTACGATGGTGGCCTGCATACTATCTTTTACCTGATCAAGGCATTTTTTGGTTTCTTCAGTCATTTCGGGTTGTTTTTATTAAATGATTAGTCTTGTTTGTCGTTTTTTTCGGTTTTAAGGCGTTCCAGCTCTGCTTTTTTCTCCTCGATTTCTTTTTTCACCTTTTTGATTTCTTTGTCCAACATATTGTGGTTCAATTTATAAACGAAGAGATAATGGGCGATGACGAGCACTGTCCAAAGGGCGGTGACGAAGGCGGCGAAGCGGAGGTAGGTGAGGGCGCCCGTAACGGCGGTACTCACGGTGTCGTCGGCGCTTCTGAACACAAATACGTACAATATCCAAATGATCGCCATGGCGAGGAGATAGATGATGAAATGGGTTTTGAACGCGACGCGCTTGTTGGCTTGTTTATAGACCTTGGGGTCAACCATTTCTTCTTTTTCGGATGAATTTGTTTCCATAATATAAATGTATTAAATGTTGGTGCAGAGGGTGCCGATTTTTTCGCCCTTGAGCACTTTTACGAGGTTGCCGGGGAGGTTCGCATTATAGACGTAAATGGGCATATTGTTGTCCTTGCAGATGGTAAAAGCAGTCAGGTCCATGATTTTCAATCCCTTTTCGTATGCTTCGGTAAAGGAGATGGATTCATATTTTGTGGCGGTGGGATCCTTTTCGGGATCAGCGGTATAGACGCCGTCCACGCGGGTGCCTTTGAGCAGGAGGTCGGCCTTGATTTCCACAGCGCGGAGGGCAGCTCCGGAGTCGGTGGTGAAGAAGGGGTTGCCGGTGCCTCCGCCGAAAATCACGACGAAGCCCTCTTCAAGATACTGCGTGGCTTTGCGGAAATGCGCCTTTTCGCCGAGTCCTTCAATGCCGAAGGCGGTGAGCACTTTCGATTTAACACTGCGCTCTTCCAGCACACCCTGCAATGCCATCGCGTTGATGATGGTGGCGAGCATACCCATCTGGTCGCCCTGCCGGCGGTCGAAGCCCTTCGTTGCGCCGTTCACCCCGCGGAAGATGTTGCCGCCGCCAATGACCACGCCCACTTGCACACCCATCGCCACTGCCGACTCGATTTCGGAGGCGAAGTGGTCAACAGCCGAATAATTGATGCCGTAGCCGTCTTCGCCCATCAACGATTCACCGCTTAATTTCAATAAGATACGCTTGATTTGCATAATATCGTTTTGTGCGCAAAAATACAAAACTATGGGAAAATTTCAATATGCAATGTGCAATTATTTTTATTTTTGATAATTCCTCAAAATGATACAACCGTGATTACAAGTGGTTTGTGAACCGCAAACCGTAATCCGATGCGAGGAAACAGAGCTTTTGGGAGCATTTGACTAAAATTCCCGACCAGCTTTTCTGAGAAAGCGCTTCACCTTGCGATAACGTTTTTCCATCCAATTCTCTATCATCTCATTTTCCGATTCGGGTGTATCCACCTCATCCTTCTTGTTTCTTCTCAAACGGGAAAAACGAAGATAGGCCCCGATATGTCGCCACCTCTTTTCGTGATAAATCTCGTCAAACGGAACGAGCACCGCCGTATCCTCGATATTGTGCATCAAGTTGTTAACTGCCGTACCGAACACGAGCATTCTGGATGCGAGAGCGATGTAGGCGGCCATGTTCGGCGGCACATTCACCCCCCTCATTCTTACCGCAGCCTTGAGCAGTTTGTAATCTTCCAGCAGGTCGTCCTTGTTCACAATCAAATTCATCAGAGCAGGATCCGACGCAGGCTTTATGGAGAATTCATCCCACGGGCGTACCAGTTCGTCCTTGTCATTAAAATGCTTCGATAAAAAATGGTAGATCAGGTCTTTGGCAATCGGATCGTAGGTGGGATACACTGTGATTTTTCCGAAAAAATAAAGCAGGTCGGGGTTTTTCATAATGATGGCCACCAGCCCGTCCCAGAGGTTGTCGAAGGCGAAGATGGATTTTGCGCCATTTCTGGAGCTTTGGTACTCCGGCGCCACGAAATTGCGTCCCAGTTCCAATACGTGCGGCAGATAATCCTTGATGAACTTTTGAGAGAAGTGGAACTGATGGGCACTCGCCATCACTGGCTGGCCCGACTCGTCGAAGGTGGCATCCGCGCCCAAAAGGAAGCGATACCCCGCGATGATGGCCGAGTTGTCAGGGTCCCAAACGATCAACTGCTTGTAGGGTTTCTCCATCTTGTCGTACTCATCGAGATCGATGGCATTGCCTGTGGAGCCACCGGCTTCGCGGAAAGTAAGCTCCCGCAACCTGCCAATTTCCGTTACCACATTGGGCGAATCCTGCCAAGTGACAATGTAAAGCTCGTTGTGGCCCTTGTTGGTATCTTCCAATTTTTTGGATTTGGTAAGTTCCGCTTTAATCAATTCAACGGGTACGGGATCGATAATTGTCTTCATATCCTAATGTTTATTAATCAATATTGGATGGCCATGGATTGGAAATAATGCCTGCCATGTCAAGCATCGTTTGGTGCGCAAGGTCGCGCAGCCGTGCCACCTCCTCCTTTCGGGGAGTGTTGAGGTCGGGCACGATGGGATCACCCACATGGATGGTGAGCAGCGGTTCTCCTTTGCCGAAAAGTTTGCGCCATCCGGTGCGAGGCCGGAAGGAGATGACCAAGGGGAGTACGGGAAGCGAGTACTTGTAAGCCATGTTGAAAGCGCCTGTCTTGAACGGCCGGAGCGGCGCATAGAAGGGCCAGCTACAACTTTCAGGGAAGATGTGAATCCACTGTTTGCGGTCGTGCAGCTCGTTCATCGCCATGTCGAACGCTCTCAGTCCGCTGCGCTCCTCCGGAATGGCGATGCCGCCGATATGCTTCATCAGAAAACCGTCCTTGCCGTTGAAGGGGTCGGCCCACATGGGAATCCACGCCTTGCGGTAGCGCATCGCCTGCAGCACGCAAATCATGTCCCAGCGGTGGACATGGTTGCAGACGGTCATCAAGCCGTTGGCAAAAAGCTTGCGGTTCTTGCGGATCTTCTCACGCCCTTCGATCCTGAGCCCGAAGCGGATGCGATTCACAGGAAACACTACCAGCCATGTGGTGAGATAGATGAGAATGTGCCAGATTTTGAACTTCAACGATTTGTCGAGGTAGGGGTACGTTGCGTCAAACTTCATATCCTTGAACTTCCCCCGTACGGTGACCATCCTCTTGTGCGGATTGTCTTCGGGAAATTCCATTGCCGGTTCAGGGACGAATACGCCTTCCTTGACCTTGAAGTTTCGATAGGCCGGACCAAAAGAAGAATAGTCGTTTAACATTTCAACAAAATTTCGGGTATGTCAATCTGTTCATTGCGCATTGTTTCGATTTTTTCTTTTCCAATGGATGTGAGGGAGAAGAACATCTGTCGTTTGTCATCTTTGCATACAATTCTGGAAATCAGGTTTTTCTTTTCAGAAGATGCGATTATCTTGGAAGCATTGGAGGCGGAAAGTCCCAATGACTCGGCAAGGGCACCCGACGAGAGTTCGCCTTTTTCTCGTAATGTACACAACAGCATCGCCTCATTGATACTCACGTTAAACTGGCGCGAAAACTGGCGCTCCAGTTCGGCGATGGCATGATTGATGTCACGCACCCTGCATATAATCTGCTTGTCCATTTTGCATTAAATAAACAGGTTCACACAAGCATCCTCGGCACGGTTCATGTAGGTGGCAACACCGCCAATGGTCACACCATCAATGAGTTCCTCCTGATGTACGCCCATCATATCCATCGACATCTGACAGGCGATAAATTCGACGCCGCTGTCCATGGCCTGCTGGCGGAGTTCCTCCAACTGGCTGATGTTCTTCTTTCGCATGATGTTGCGCATCATCTTGTCGCCGATGCCGCACATACTCAGCTTGGAAAGCTTCAGCTTGCGGGAATCCGACGGCAGCATCCACGAGAACATCTTCCCGAAAAAGTCTTTTTTGACGGCGGGCTTCTTCTCTTTCTTGATGACATTCAACCCCCAGAACGTGAAGAAGATGGAGACTTTGTGCCCCGTGGCGGCGGCGCCATTCGCCAGCACGAAAGTGGCCAACGCACGGTCAAGGTCATCGCTGAACATGATGAGGGTTTTGTTCTTCGACATGCCGCCGCCCACAAATGCCGGAGCGGGCTGCTCCCCACCTTTCTCAATCACCACCGAATAGTAGCCGTTGCTGTTGGTCTTCGACAAAAAGCGATTGCCGGTGGACTGGCACCACGCTTCGGCATCTCTCGGGAAACCGGGGTCGGTGGCCTTCACCTCAATCCGCTCGCCTGCGGACATCGTATCCATATTTTTCTTCAGTTTCAGAATCGGGCCGGGGCACTGGAGGCCGCAAGCGTCAACGGTGATGACCTTTGTTTCACAAGAATTTGCAGATTTGGTTTCGTTCATTTTTTCGGTGGAATTGGAATGATTATTTTCGTGGGTGATGGGTTGGGTGGCCAAAGCGTAGGTCTTGTAGCCGCCGGAAAGGTTGCGCACATTTTTGAAATTGCGGCCCGTGAGGATTTTCAGGGCGATATAGCCGCGCAGGCCGATAGCGCAGAACACGATGACGGGCTTGTCGGCAGGAATCTCGTGGATGCGCTCACGCAGTTCATCCACGGGAATGTTGATGGCATTGCGGATGGTGCCTAAGCTGTACTCGTCAGCGGTGCGCACGTCAATCAGCGTGGTGCCGCTCAGGTCCATATCTTTCAGTTCGCGCCAGTGGATAATGGGCATAGAACCATTGATGATGTTGGCAGCGGTATAACCCGCAATGGCGATGGGGTCTTTGGCAGAGGAGAACGGCGGCGCGTAGGCGTGTTCCAATTTGATCAAATCATAGATGGTGCCCCCGTTTTTAATCACTAAAGCCGCTTGGTCAATGCGCTTGTCCACCCCGTCGTGGCCCACACATTGTGCGCCGTAGAGCTTGCCGCTTTGCGGGTCGAACGTCAGTTTGGTGGTCAGCTGGAAGGCACCGGGGTAGTAGGAGGCGTGGGCGGCGGAAGAGGTGGTGGACTGCTCGAAGGCAACGCCCAACTGTTGCAGCCGTTTGGCGGGAAGGCCGGTAGCCCCCACGGTGAGGTCAAACACCTTGGCGATGGAGGTGCCGATGGCGCCTTCGTACTCGCACTGGTTGCCGAACACCATATTGTCGGCCACGATACGTCCTTGCCGGTTGGCGGGATTGGCGAGGAAGTTCAGCCACGGCTGGCCGGTGAGCGGGTGGGTGAACTCGATGGCATCGCCCACCGCATATACGTCGGCGGCGGAAGTTTGCAGATAGCTATTCACTTTGATGCCCCGTTCGCCGAGTTCGATGCCGGCTTGAGCGGCCAGCTGCGTGTTGGCGCGGACTCCCACAGAAAGCAGCACCATGTCGGCCATGATGTGTCCGCCATCAGTGAAACAGACCCGCAGACGGCCATCCGCCTGCTCGAAATGGGAGACACCCGTTTTCAGCCACAGCCCAACGCCTTGATCCATCAAGTGACGATGTACGTGTGAGGCGATGGAAAAATCAACGGGGGCCATCACCTGGTCGGCCATCTCCACGATAGAGACATTCGCGCCCGCATGTTTTAGATTCTCAGCCATTTCCAGACCGATAAAACCGCCGCCCACCACCACGGCATCCTGCACTTGATGCGTGTTCAGATAGCTTTTGATATGGTCGGTGTCGTCCACGTTGCGGAGCGTGAAGATACCCTCCGAGTCAATTCCTTTCAGCGGAGGCACCACCGGGTTGGAACCCGGCGAAAGCAGCAGCTTATCGTAACTCTCTGTGTAAGAGGTTCCGTCCGCCTTCTTCACAGTCACGGTTTTGGCGGCTGTGTCAATAGCGGTGACCTCGTTCTCCACGCGCACATCGATGTTGAAGCGTTTACCAAAACCCTCAGGCGTTTGCACAAAAAGCTTGTCACGGTCGGCAATCACACCGCCGATATAGTATGGGAGGCCGCAGTTGGCATAAGAGATGTATTTTCCTTTTTCCAAAAGGATGATTTCTGCTGATTCGTCCGCCCGGCGGATACGCGCAGCAGCGGTGGCTCCGCCCGCCACACCGCCAATGATCACGTGCTTCATACTCAATGAATTAATTTGTAAATGGTTTTATAAAAATTTGAAAGTGCAAATATAAAATATTTTCCGAATAAAAATATTTCTATTGGAAAATATTAAAAAAAACGATTGGAAAATCCCGTATAATTTTAACCACCACTTGAAAAAAGAAAAGTGGAATTCAGTTCGCCCTTTCAACTCACTCATCGCTTTATAATTAATTTTGGAAGGGTGGCTACTGCTTGAGCAAAAAGTGGTATATTTGCGCCCATAAAGGCAAGTGCCGCAGAGGGCTGGAAAAGTCTGGTTTTCACCCTCGTCTTTCAAAAACAATCGGGATGTAATCCATAACAAAATCAAATCATCAATATCATGACAAATTTAGAACCTAAAGAAGTATTTCATTATTTCGATGAAATCTGCAAAGTGCCCCGTCCGTCGAAGAAGGAGGGAAAAATCATTGAATGGCTGTTGAAAACCGGCAAGGAACTCGGGCTGCCGACCAAACGCGACGAGGTTGGCAACGTACTGATTAGCAAGCCCGCCACTAAAGGCAAGGAGAATGTGACTCCCGTTATTTTCCAGGCTCACATGGATATGGTCTGCGAGAAGAACAACGACACCGTTTTCGATTTCGAGAAGGATGCCATCCAGGCGTACGTGGATGGCGAATGGCTGAAAGCGAAGGGTACGACGCTCGGCGCCGACGACGGCATCGGAGTTGCCATCGCGCTGGCCATCCTGGCATCCAAAACCTTGGAACACGGCCCGATTGAATGCCTCTTCACGGTGGATGAGGAGACGGGACTGACAGGTGCATTCGCGCTGCAACCCGGTTTCATGAACGGCAAGATGCTGCTCAACCTCGACTCGGAGGATTGGGGCGAATTCTTCATCGGGTGCGCCGGCGGAAAAGATACTGTTGCAAAATACGATGTGACTTACGAGAATGAAATCCCCGCCAACTCGGCTTATTACAAGATTATGGTAGGCGGCTTGCAGGGCGGCCACTCCGGCGACGACATCAACAAAGAGCGCGGCAATGCCGTGAAACTGCTCAACCGCTTGCTGTGGAACGGCTATCAGGACTATGACGTACGCATTGCGGACATCTGCGCCGGCAACCTACGCAACGCCATTGCCCGTGAAGGCTGGGCCATCGTCACCCTGCCTGAGAATGACGCACCGAAATTCGAGGAATACCTCAAGAAAATGGACGGCGTTTTCAAAAACGAATACCGCGTCAGCGACCCCAACGTATGCGTTACTTTCGAGAAAGCAGAAAAACCGAAGGCAATCATTGACGAAGTGTTGCAAATAGACTTAATGAACGCGCTTTACGCTTGTCCGCACGGCGTTCTGGCCATGTCGCAGGACATCAAGGGTTTCGTGGAGACCTCCACCAACCTCGCATCCGTGAAGAAAGAAGGCGACGAAATCATTGTCACCACCAGCCAGCGCAGTTCCGTAGAATCCAAGAAAGAGGATGCCTGCGACCACGTTTCTTCCGTTTTTTACGCGACTGAAGCGGCAGAAGTAACGGGCAGCGACGGCTATCCGGGTTGGGAGCCGAATCCGAAGTCCAAAGTGCTCGATTTGATTGTGGAGGCTTACCACAACGTTTTCCACCAAGAACCCGTTGTCAAGGCCATCCATGCCGGACTCGAATGCGGCCTCTTCTCTCAAAAATACCCGGATCTGGATATGGTCTCCTTCGGTCCAACCCTCCGCGGCGTTCACTCCCCCGATGAAAAACTGGAAATCGCCACCGTTCAGAAATGCTGGGACCTCATCGTGGAATTCTTCCGGATTCTGAAATAGGTCTTTAACTCTAATCAATATGCAAATCAGCCGGTTGAAATCCAATCGGCTGATTTTTAAACACCACCTCCCCAACGCCGCATTCCTCTCCTCCAAAGGCGTATTGCATCTCAACATCACACTCATACACCATACTATCCTATGTTTCAACTTTTCTGGTCGTTTTTCAAAATCGGGACGTTCACCATCGGTGGTGGTTACGCGATGATTCCGCTGATGGAAAAGGAGCTCGTTGACCGGCGACAATGGCTGTCGCACGAGGAGTTCCTTGATTTGATGGCGGTGTCGCAGGCGCTTCCTGGAATCTTCGCCGTGAACATGGCTACGGCGGTCGGTTACCGCAGGTTCAAGCTGGGCGGTGCCGTCATGGCCGTGCTTGGCAA
>ONXT01000102.1 GCA_900321845.1 uncultured Bacteroidales bacterium
CTGATATCGTTCTACGAGCACAACCAGACACGTACCGGCGTTATTGCTGGCACCGACATCTGGCGTTGGCGCATGCAGAACTACCTGCGCACCCAGAACTTCGACGCCTTCGACGAAATCATCAATAAAATCGCGCTTTACCTCTCCGTAAAGGGCGACAGAAGTTTCTTCCGCGTCCATTGCGCAGAACTCTTCAACGAAAACGCCCCCGTCGAACTCAGCGCGGAAGTCTATAACGAAAGCTATGAACTCGTCAACACCCCCGATGTGCGCTTCAAACTGACCGACGCCAGCGGCAAAGAGTTCACCTCCCAATTCTCCAAACAGAACAACAGCTACTCACTCAACCTCGGCAAGCTCCCCGTCGGCGACTACCAATGGGTGGCGACGACCTCCACCGGCACCGGCAGCTACACCAAAAGCGGGCATTTCACCGTTCAGGAAGTGTTGCTCGAAAGCATGAGCCTCGTAGCCAACCACGACCTGCTCCGAACCATCTCGCAACAGTCGCAAGGCCAATTCTTCACCATCGACCAATTGGAGCAAGTGGAAAAGGCCATCAAAGACAACGACACCATCAAGCCGGTAGTCACCTACAACAAGAAGTACAGCCCGCTCCTCAATAGTTGGATTTACCTCGTAATCATTGTGTTACTACTTGGTATTGAATGGTTTATGCGCAAATGGGGCGGAGGATACTGATGAGATAAGAGCTGGAAGATAAGAGAAAAGGTAACAACAATGAAGAGAATAATATACATCGTAATCATGGTAATGATGGCGCAAGCGGCTCAAGGTCAGCAGATTGCGCTGTTGAAGTACCGCGGGGGCGGCGACTGGTACGCCAATCCCACATCATTGGGCAACCTGATTGAATTCTGCAACAAGAACCTCAACATGTCGCTGGATCCGAAGCCAGCCACGGTGGAGGTGGGCAGCACCGACATTTTCCAATACCCCTTCGTACACATGACCGGGCACGGCAATGTGATTTTCTCCAATGACGAGGCACAGAATCTGCGGATGTACCTGCTTTCCGGCGGATTCCTGCACATCGACGACAACTATGGCCTCGACAAGTTTGCCCGCTCACAGATGAAACTGGTTTTCCCTGAATTGGATTTCGTAGAACTACCATATAGTCACCCCATTTTCCATCAGAAATTCCCATTTCCCAATGGATTGCCGAAGATTCACGAACACGACGGCAAACCGGCACAGGCTTTCGGGCTGATTTGGGAAGGACGGCTCGTGTGTCTCTACACTTACGAGTGCGATTTGGGCGACGGCTGGGAAGACACCGAGGTACACCACGATTCCGAAGCCACGCATCTGAAGGCGCTGAGAATGGGGGCTGACATTATACAGTACGTTTTTACGGAGAGATAAAACAGCAGTTGTTCCGTCGCTGCTCCCGCAAGGGAGGAGAGGAAAGTCCGGGCAACACAGAGCACCGTGCTTCTTAACAGGAAGGGGCTCGCAAGGGTCACGGCAAGTGCCACAGAAAAGATACCGCCTGCTTCGGCAGGTAAGGGTGAAAACGCGAGGTAAGAGCTCACGACGCCGTCAGTGATGCCGGCGATGGTAAACCCCACGGGTTGAAAAACCAAATAAACCGAGGCTTGAGGGTTGCTCGCCCAACTCGGAGGGTAGGTCGATTGAGACGGCCGGCGACGGTCGTCCTAGATAAATGACGGAACTGGCGCAAACCAGACAGAACCCGGCTTACAGACTGCTGTTTTTTTTCAATTTAACGAGCAACTCCTATCGCGTCCATCCAGCTAAATTGTCAGCGATGATGAGAGCGCGCTTCTCAAATGCCTGCTTCGTAGCAAAAGCCACGTGCGGAGTAACCACCACATTGGGCAGTTTATTCAATTGATAATCAGAAGGAATAGGCGGTTCCATGTCGAAAACATCAATGCCAGCACCGGCGATGCGATGATTGCGGAGGGCATCCACCAAAGCAGGCGTATCCACCACTCCGCCACGAGCCGTGTTGATGAGATAAGCGGTCGGCTTCATCCACGAGAGTTCCTTCTCCCCTACCAGTCCACGCGTGCTGTCGTTGAGCGGGGTGTGCAGCGAGACGATGTCGCAAGTGCGGAAAAGCGTCTCCTTATCCACCAAAGTCACATTGGGATGGTTTTTCGGCGTACGGGTGTAGGCGAAAACCTCACAACCGAAAGCATGGGCAATGTCAGCAACGCGTGAGCCGATGGCGCCCAGACCGACAATTCCGAACTTCTTGCCCGCCAACTCAAAGCCTACCAGCCCGTCCTTCGTCTTGCCATCGCGGCAGGCGCGGTCGCAAGCGGGAATGTTGCGGGCCAGCGAAAGCACCAGTCCGAAAGCGAGGTCGGCCACAGCCACCGTGGAATAGCCGGCGCAGTTCTTCACTTCGATTCCGCGTTCGGCGCAGTAAGCCAAGTCGATGTGGTCAACGCCGGTGAACGCCACGCAAATCTTCTTCAGCGCGGGACATTTTTCAATAACATCTTTGCGATAAGGGATATTGGAAAGCACCACTATATCGGCCCCTTGACTGCGCTCAACCAAGGTGGCGGCATCCTCTTTCCTGTCGGGATAGAATATCAAATCATGTTGAGTGCCAATCTTTGCGACTATTTTTTCCTTCAAAAAATCCGTGGAAACTCCAAGCGGTTCTAATACAGCAATTTTCATCTTTCAATATTTTTTTAGAAAACGAGGGCAAAATTAGCAAAAATGAATGTATTTTTGCCAACCGATTTGAAGATGGAAGAAAAAAAGCAAAAAAAGCCCAAACAGTTTTTGGAAAAGCCCGAATACCCCGGCGGCAAAAAAGCGCTGAATGAGTTCATCAAAGCGCACTTGCAGTATCCGGAAGATGCTGTCAGCCAACGAATTGAAGGCATAGTAACGGTTGAATACATGGTAACCGACGAGGGCGAAATCATGAATCCGACCGTTACGAAAGGGTTGTGTCCATCGTGCAACGAGGAGGCCGTCCGGCTCGTCAAGCTGCTGAAATACGGGAAAGCCCACAACCGCGGCATCCGCCTGAAATCCAACTGCAAACTGCACATCCATTTCAAACTGGCCCCGCAACCCCTGCAAAGCACTACCACCATCAGCTATACGACCACCCCAGCTGCGAAAAACGAGAAAAAAGAGGGTGGGGGAAAAAAAGGATACACAATGATAATTGAAAGAAAACAATGAACATGAACAACAGAATTGGGATATTATGTGCGATGTTGGAAGAAGTATCCGACATATTGAAAATCGTAGAGGATTACACCACACAGACCATCGGTTGCCGGACTTACTACGAAGGGCGGATTGCCGGGAAGGACGTTGTAGTGGTGTTTTCACGTTGGGGGAAGGTGGGCGCCGCTGCCACTACCACGATGCTCATCGACCATTTCAAGGTGAACGAGATTGTCTTTGTGGGGACGGCCGGCGCGATGGCGCACAACCTACACGTGGGCGATGTCGTCATCGGCAAACGCTTTGTGCAGCACGACTTCGACTGTTCCCCTATCCTGCCCAAGTATGAAATCCCATTTTTGAAAACACAATTCATCGTAGCACAAGAGAAGGAGGTTACGGACGCCACGGCAGCCGTAGCCAAATTTTTGGAACCGTCTTATTTCCGAACCTGCTTTACGGAATCGCAAATCACTGAATTCCAACTAAACAACCCTCGCTTTTATGTCGGCGACATTGCCAGTGGCGACTCCTTTTTCTCCACCAACGAGCAAAAGGAGAATCTGCTGAAAGCCATTCCATCCATACTCTGCGTTGAAATGGAAGGCGCCGCCGTAGCGCAGGTCTGCTGCGAATACGAAACACCCCTCACCGTCATCCGCGTGATTTCCGACAGCGGCGACGACAACGCCAGCGTCGATTTCGGGAAATTCATCGTTGACGTCGCAGCCAAATACTCCCAGAAAATTGTAGAAGAGCTGCTTGCAATAAAGACCAACGACTGAAGGCTACCATCTACCTCAAACATCACACCGCACACATGAAATACATCGCCATCATCGGAGCCGGCTCAGCGGGGTTGTTCGCCGCGAAGAAACTTTCTGAAAATCAATATTTTAGAATCACCGTTTTTGAAAAGGCGAACAAGGTTGCCACCAAATTGCGCGCATCAGGCGGAGGAAAAGCCAACATCCTCAATGCCGACATCCAACCCCGACATTACAACAACGCCGAATTCATGCAGCGTTTTCTGCAAAAGGTCAACTACGAACAAATACGCGACGAGTTCGCCCAAATGGGGCTGAAGATGAGCGTGGATGAGGAAGGACGCGTCTATCCATCTTCTTTCTTCTCCCAAACGGTGGTGGATGTCCTGCTGAATAATCTTGGGGAAAACGTGACCATCCGATGTGGTTTTAACGTTGAAAACGTCACAAAAGCCGAGAAGAAATGGCAGATTAACGATGAAAAGGAGCTTTTCGATGAGGTGATTTTCGCCAGCGGCACCCCCGCCGGCATCATACCCAAGAACCGCCGGAATTTCTGTAGTTACCTGTCGGATTTCCAACTAAAAAGAACCGAATTCACGCCTTCACTTTCAGGGTTCAAGATCAAGAGCTACCCGAAATCGCTTTTTGGCTGCAAAGCCAAGGTCCAAGCGACGCTTCTTCAGAACGGGGAACCGATATTCAGGGAGAACGGCGAGGTCGTTTTCAAGGAGGACGGCATTTCTGGAATCGTAATACTCAATCTATCAGCATATTACAATCGATTGGACGACAAGCGGAATTGTGAGATTTCCCTCAATTTCCTGCCTGACGACGACGAATACGATGTGAAGAATCATCTGCTGAAATTCCATGATGTGGCTGGTCTCGTTCATCCGAAACTGAACCGACTGTTTTTGCAGAACCGCTTCAATCTCAGGGATTTCCGCTTGAAGATTGACGACTTCTACGAATTGGAATTCGCCCAAGTGTGCCATGGAGGAATCGAGGTCACGGAAATCACCGAAAACTTTGAACTGAAACGCTTTCCGCATCTTTACGTTGTGGGAGAAATGCTGAACATTGACGGCGTGTGCGGCGGTTACAACCTCTTCTTCGCTTTCGCCAGCGCCTGCTGCGCTGCAAATTTCATCAACTATGGAAATTAAAGTCGCCAACCTCAGAGCACCGGTCACCGAAATACATCCTTCGTCTTTGAAAGACGCAGCCAAAAGACTGGCTATCAAGAAGTTGAGAATAAAACCCGAGAACATTGCCGATTTCCGTATTTTGCGCTCCTCCATTGACGCACGGAAAAAGAATGACATCCGGTATGATTTTCAAGTCTATCTGAAAATAAATGGGGATTTTCCAGAATTACTTCAGAATAAGGATGTTGCCCTCTTTCAGAAACCAGCCGA
>ONXT01000177.1 GCA_900321845.1 uncultured Bacteroidales bacterium
ATAAAACTATATACGGGCGTATCAATCAGTTTGTAACCCATCGTGATATTCACGGCCTCCTCGGGGAGCGTGCCGAGCACTTGCGGAAGCATCGACTCGTCGGACAGAATAACGACCGTATTTGTCAAATCGCCTTTTTGGACATTATCATCCAGCCAATGAGGGAGATAACGCGCCTGGGCATTGAAGGAGTCCGTTTTGATGAAATTGACGGACACATCGCCAACCTCCTCATTATCAAAGCTCAGCGCATTAGGCATTCTTTTCTCATAATGACGAATAAAATGGCTGGCATCGTACATCAAGCGGGCGAGCCCCTCCG
The DNA here is from genome assembly GCA_900321845.1 of uncultured Bacteroidales bacterium. Classification (GTDB taxonomy): domain Bacteria; phylum Bacteroidota; class Bacteroidia; order Bacteroidales; family WCHB1-69; genus UBA1756. The sequence goes on from ONXT01000177.1 coordinate 323, forward strand.
ACTTCTCGTTCAACCGGTCGTCATAATCCCAATAAAACAGTGCATCCCCTTGAGCGTGAATTTGCTGCAACAATTTTTCCTGGACTTTGGTCAGGACATTGAAACCGACAAAAACGTAGGTTTTATCCTTGTCGATTTTATCCAGATGGTTCTCCACTACGTCGCGACAGAGCGCCCCTTCATACAAGAGATTCATTGCTTTCAGATTGTCATTCAACGATTTGTAAATCGCCGGCATGGCTTTCCAAAGATTGATGAAACGCAATTTCGTCTTATCGCTCTCCTCAGGCGAAAAGCTGGAGAAATACTTCTGTATCGCGGACACCTGCTCCTCGGTCAAGAAATCGGCTGTCGCCGTCAGACTGTTCCAGTTTTCAATGGATTGAAACAAATCATCAACGCTGACCAACTGTTTGTCAATATCATTCAAATCCGACAGCAGCACTTCGCCCCAACCGTAAAAATCATCAATCAACTCATTGGAGTTCAACACCTTTTGATAGCACCGATACAATTCGCAAACGCAAGGGATGGAATCAATTGGCGTATAGGGGGAAAGGCTCAAAAACAAATCGCTGATGGTCTGATATTGCGGTGCCCAAATCGGACTTTCGCTGATGTTCGCCAACTCTTTGTTAAAAAACAGACTTGCGCGTTTGTTCGGGAAAACCACGACCAACTTGGCAAAATCCAACTCCTTGTTCTGATAACGTGTAAAAATATCTTGAGCTACCCGATGCAAAAAACTCGTATTCTTTTTCATATCATCCTCATTTTAGATTTTGAAAATCATTTTACCTTATAAACCTGATTGTCTTTGATGAACCAAAGAAAACCCGCAACCTCTTTTTCGGGCATCATCTCTTTCATAAGTTCCATATAATCAGAAACTTGCGCTTCATATTTTTGCAATTGCGTTTCCTCACCCAACTTCTGGTCACGTGCGGACTCCAACTTCGCGAACTTATAATCCACCACAATCAGTCGCCGGCCATCCTTGCTGAGCATGACACGGTCGGGGCGATGGATTTTCACCTCACCATGACTGCCATGAATGACCGTCTGCTCATTATACACATCGTAATTCCCGCTGAACCAATCCTTTACATTTTCATTTTCCAATCCGGAAATAAAACAGGAATGGAAGGTCTCTTTCATTTCAGGCGACAATACTTTTTCTTGTTCATATTGAGCCACCGCACGATTCCAATCGGCCGCCACACTGATATGCGAAAGAATGTCGTGAAACACATTTCCCTCCTCAATTCTGGCGTACATCACCTTATTAAATTCGCGGCAGGACAATTTTGCAGCATCCGTACTTTGCTTATAACGCGGTGAGAATAAAGAAGTTCGAATTTCGCAGGGCAATGCTTCTGCAAATTTGGGTTCCATGCGGCTCTCCGTTTCCTTCGTCGCTTTGCGCTCTTCGGAGCGGGGCTCCTTACCATCTGCAAAAACCTCCAGATACTCCGGCGAACGGTGCTCACTATTAAATAGATAGATATCGCCGTTGCCGTCATTTTCATAGTAAAGCCCATCCTGATTTTGTTGGAGCACCTCCTTAAGCGCCTTACCCATGGAAGAACTGATGCTCAATGACTGATTGGTGTAGCTCCAAACATACAGGCTTTTCTTGGCGCGGGTGAACCCCACATAGAGAAGGTTAATCGAGTCCATAAACTGCTGATACACTTCGCGTTGGTAAAAGGGAACGAAGGCTGAGTCACGCAATTTGCGCGTGCTGTAGAAATCGACAGGCAAGGTCGGCAATTCATTATAGGGTTCCGGCATATTCTCGGTCGGAAGCCAATGGATGTCATTTCCGACAAAACCGCTCAACTTGTAATAGCAGTCCGGCATGAACACATGCTTGAAGGCGAGCCCCTTCGATGCATGGACAGTCATAATCTGAAGCACATCGTTGTCAATGGGTTTGATGGCCACGCTGCACAGTTCCGAATCCCAGTAATCAAGGAACGAGGCGATGTCGGCAGGATTGTCTTGCGAGTACGCCTTCAGTTTATCGAAAAAGGTCATCAGATATTCGGCTTGCGACGGCAACTTGCCAAGCTTCATCTTCGCCATCAGGTATTCATTCAATTCGTAGAGTGGTAATTTCTTCAAGGTCGCGCTGTCATTTTGCAAGAAATCAGGAAGATACTCGTTCGGAACCTCCGCTTTCGGATGCAACAGGCAGTCGTCGGCGATATCGCTTTGCAATACATCTTTCTGGTAATGGAAGGCGACGAATCGCTTGGAAACCAGATCCTTGGGATTACTCAAGTAGCGCAGAGCCGAAACGATCATCTGGACTGCGATAGAGGATTGGAGCATATAGGCATTCGAAAAGACAAGTTTGACGTCCTTCGTCTCCTCATGATTTTGGAATTGTGCAATCAGGTTGGGGACAATCGTGCTGGCGCGCACCAAGATGACCATATCGCGATATGGAACGCCACGTTTATGCAATTCACTGACTTGCGTGCAGATATCATGGAAAATATCGGCATTCTTTTGATTCTGGTTATCATAGATTTTAACACGCACCTGTCCTACGGGCGGATCGGCCGCTTTACTTTCCGGAACGTGCTGGCGGACATCATCGACAGCGTATGCGGTTGAAATGACATTGAAGTCATCCGTGGACTCCGAACCAGTCGCGAAATTGTCATATGCCAGTTTATCAAGCAGTTTCGCCAATTTCGGGAAAATGAAATTATTGAAATCAATGATGATTTTATCGCTCCTGAAATTATAAACAAGAGGTTCGGCATGAACCCGTCCGCGAAAATCATTTTCCAGATTTCCCAAAATCTCCCATTTCCCATTGCGCCAGCGGTAGATGCTCTGCTTCACATCGCCGACAATCAAATTGCTCCCATTGGTGCGGCTCATCAGCTCATTGACCAGCGGATGGAAATTCTGCCATTGCTGATTGGAGGTGTCCTGGAACTCGTCTATCATTATATGGTTCAACGTCGGACCAATCTTCTCGAATACGAAATCGGTGTTTCCACCATTATTCCCGTTCATCAGATCTCTCAAGAGTGGTCCCGTATGCGACAGCAGGAACTGCCCCTTCTCCGCATTGATCTCATTTACCGTCTTGTCAATTGCTGTCAACAGCCCCAACTGGTGCAGATTGGCGAGGACGAGGGAAACCGTATTGAAATCCTTTAACATGGATTTATAGTTTTCAAAAGCGGATGAGAATTCAGCAGTGATTCCCTGTGCAACTGGGAGAAGGGAATCATACTCGGAGGCATTGGCGCGGGTTCTTTTCGAAAGCAGAGCTTCGGGCGTATCCAAGTATTTGGCGAGCGTTGCTTTCAGCGTAGTCTCGAACTCAAAATCCTGCATCTGGGCACACGCATTCTGAAGCGCTAAAAGTCGCGATTTGCTACTGGTGGAGAAGAGGGGATGGTTCACAATCTTATCGGGCATCAGCTGCAGGACACGGTCCACTTCCGCCTTGACATTCTGTTGGAGTTCATTTTTGGATTCCATCAGTTTTTTTCTGAAATTCTCGAGGGAATCGGGATCCTCCTCAAACTTCTCCTGCAATTTCTGGCTCCAGCTGGAATACTCCTCCTTACCGAGCTGCTGGGCGAAATCCTCCAAGATTGCCCCCACATTCCACGACTTTCCGTCAGCCAGCTTGTCTTTCACAAAATTCCAAACCTGGCTTTGAAGGGGGAGGCGTTTGTCAAGGGTGTCCATCAATCTTTCAACTGCCAGGTGGCGTACTTCATCGTCGCTGATTTCGGTGCGGAGATTGGCAGGGAGGCCCAGTTCGCGAGCCACCCCCTTCATAACCCCCTGAAAGAAGGAGTCGATGGTCATCACCTTAAATGCATCATAATTGTGCAGGATTTCCATCAAGGCGGAGCCAGCGGCCTTGCAAATCAGGGCAGTGGTAGGCAGGGCGAGCAGTTGATCGGTTGAAATCTCAAGCAACTCATCATCAGTAAGTTCCGAAGAAAAAGCATCGCGGGTCAGCTGGGTGATTTTGCGGAGGTAGCTCACGGTTTCTTCCGAGATCTCCTCTGGTTTCAGATTGCTGCGCACGATGTCGGAGAGATTATAGAGGGTACCGAGAATGCGGTCCTTCATTTCGCCCGTTGCCTTCACGGTGAAGGTTACGGCGACGATGTGTTTGAAAGCTTCCTGCTGTCCTCTGGCGGCAGCGCGGACCAAGAGAGAGATGTACTCTGCCGCGAGCGTGAAGGTTTTTCCCGAGCCCGCCGAGGCCTTGTAAATAGTCAATGGGGATTTCGATGCCATGGATATATGTATTTCAAAATTTCGCTGCAAAGATAGTACGAGATTGTGCCATAACATAGCACAATTGATTTTTTCAAACTTTTTTTTTTCGATTTTCTTTTATGCGCGAAAAAAACAATAGGGAGATGTACACTACAGTAAATAGTTTTTTGTACCTTTGCTTTTTTAAAAACAAATCAAAATTCAAGCTAAAAAATGGAAGAAAAAGATTACCAGGTAGGCACCCGGATTGAGCACTCAAAATATGGGGAAGGCATTATCAGTCAGAACAATACATTAACATTCAAGGCGATATTCGTTCGTGGCGGAGAGATTGAGTTTTCAAAAATGAGCGCGGAATTCACCGTTCTCAATGCGCCGGAAGAGAGTGCGGACGATGGTCAGCCGCGCGTCAGCATCAAAGAATTTGAAAAAATGCTGACGTTTGTACTGCAAAAATACAATGCCATCGAGTACAAGGCGGAGCTCGGCAAGAAATGGGAAGGCGGGACGATGATTTTGCAGCCCGCCAACCGAGACTTGAAGCCGAAAGAGATTCCTGTCGAAACATTCTTCCACAAAATCGTGATGATGCGCGACCGTCTTCGCGTACTGGAACAGAACATCAACAGCCATCCAGGGCTTTCCGACGAAGAGAAGGTCAACATGCAACAATACATCACACGCATCTACGGCTCCATGACCTCTTTTAACATCTTATTTGAAGACAGAGAGGATTATTTTGTCGGGAGCAAGTTGTGACTTTTGACGGCGATTCACTATTGCGTATAAAAATCTGATATGGGTAAGATTCATGACCGACTCAGTTCGCTTTGGCACCAGCTGAAGTTCCGCGTTCGATACTCACGAAATGTGTTTGAAGACGAAGTGGTTGACATCCGTATGTCTAACGAAAACATCAAGCGTTACAGCATACAGAACCTGCGCAAGGACTTTTTTTCCATTTCCATCAAAACAAAGGACGACATCTTCAAGTACCTGTTTTACTTGGTGATGCTGTTTTTGCTGGTGCTTCTCCCCTACGCGAGCATCCACACCGGGATTTCCGAAAAAGAGGTCGAACAGCAGGAACGAGCCGAGATGCTTTACGCATACTATGCCCACAACGACACCACAATCCTACAGAGTGAGTACGCGCAAACGCACACACAGATGGTTGACTTCATCTGTTGTAGCTTGTGTAAACTACTGAATATCAACAATGTTTATCTATTCAGGCACATTACCGGAGCCCTGTTTGCATGGTTTCTGGTGCTATTAGTAGGGTCATTCCTAATGAATCTATTCGCCTGGCGGGCAGCATTTTTCGGCGTGATGTTCATGATGATTTCGCCGCACTTCATCGGGCAGTCGTTTGGCAATCTTGCCGACGTTCCTTTCGCGCTGTTCTATTTGCTGGCAATTTATCAGATCTACACCTTTATCGGAGAGTTGCCCATTGTCAAATGGAAACGACTGGTTTTCATTATATTAGCAATCGTATTTGCCAATTCCATCCATATTGGGGGTTTTGTGCTGATTCGCTATTTCATCATCTTTTCCATCATCTCATTTGTCGTTTTCAATCCGCTATCAAAAGTTTTCACCAAAAAATACCTGCGCAATTTTTTCAAGCTGGTGCTCATTCTGATTGGGACCTCCGCCGTCATTTACGCGTTCAGTTGCTTTCTGCCGCTTCATCTCACCCATTTCTCAAATGCATTCCCCCACAATTCCATTGCGAAAATGGCTCAATCCCAACCGGTTATCAATTTCCTATGGAAAGGGGACGTCGTGTCATCCCACGACTTGTCGTGGTCCTTTGTACTGTCACGCATGCAACTTACCATCCCGTTGCTGATTACGCTCGGCTGCGTCCTTCACCTTGTCGTCCTTCGCACCATAGTCAAGACTGTTCGAATAATGAACTATCTGCTGTTGTTGTTCGCTCTCGTTTATCCGTTCTGGTGCTTGACAGGGGAAACCTACGAGATATACGACGGGTGGGCAATTTATCTCATGGTTTATCCACTCGTCATCATGTTTTCCGTTGGCGGAGTTGCTGGATTCCTGCGCAAGGTGGATGACAAATACACCAACTTTGTCATTGTAAGCGGAATTATTTTGCTTGCGCTCATGCCGACCCGACATGTTCTTCTGCACAACACGGCTCCCTCTACCTATTTCAATGAGCTTTCGGGAGGAATCAGCGCTGCATACGGGAAGTATCCGATTGATTTCGACGAGCAATCCAACAAGCTGGCTTGTGAGTGGCTGCTTCACAACAACACGGCTTTCAGTGACTCTACGAAGGTTCAGGTTTATACCGATGGCAGTCGCGGCTGCGATTTTTTCTTTGACAAAGACACCGCCCGCTATCAACTCACACACAAGGACTTCAACGAACGTGACACCGTGGGCTGGGACTACTTCATCTCCTTTGTTGACCAAATTCCAGCGAGTCAGCTACGCAATAAAAGCTGGGAAAAGACGCCTTCCATCCAATGCTTCTACATTGAAAGCAAGCCTGTAGCCATCATCCTGCGCAATGAGAAATCGGCTCTGTTTGCCCCGCCTCTAACGAAGGCCGACACACTGCATGCACAAGAAATCACGGACAGCATCCCTAATAAATAATAAAGTAAGGAAAACCTCGTTACATTGGAATGAAAAAGATAATTTCAGCAATATGTCTGATGCTTTTAGCCTCTTTTTTCGCCGGTTGCAAAAAGGTGGATTTGACGGCATCCTACATTTACATAGACACCGGCGCTTTTGAGGTCAATGTCTCACAATACAACAACGAGCACAACACCAATTACGACCAAGGGCAACTTGCCAGCATGGCCAACCAGAAATTCCCGGATGCGTGGATTTTCGTCAACGGCAAGGATCTAGGCACATGGGAGCTGCCTTGCAAGATACCTATTCTTGAAACCGATAGTGCAGAGGTGATGATTTATCCGGGTGTGAAATTGAACGGGGTATCAACCAGCCGACCGAGGTATCCATTTGTAGAGCCTTACAAACGAAAACTGGGGTTGAAGGCAAGTGAGGTCTTGGAAATCGGCAAGCTCCCATTGAAATACGCCTCCACGACGAAATTCGAGTTCATTGAAAATTTCGACACGGATTACAACGGGATTTTCACCAGTAGCGACTCCACCACCGTGAACTTCGAACACATCGTGGATCCCGACAATCCCGCCAACCGCATCGGACGCATATCTTTAGTGGATACCGTGGACGAATTCGAGACCATCAGTGCGAACGGTGTCGACAACGTCTGTATGGATTTCGACGGAAAAGTTCCAAGCTACGTTTTTTTGGAAATGGATTACAAATGCGATGTGGAAGACGCCCAAATCTACGTCGGAATGCTGATAGACAAATCAACCACCTCGGTCACCACCTACGAACCCTTGGTTATCGTCAATGCCAGCAGCCAATGGAAGAAAATCTACATCAACCTGACGCAATCGGTTGCGAGAAACCAGATTTACGCGAAAAACTATCGGGTGCAGCTGTCCGGTGGTCGCTCTGACGACAATCCCGTCCATTTCTACTTCGACAACATCAAGGTCATTTACCAATAGTCTCCATCATGACGAACAAAAAAAAGGTCATCTTCCTCTATCTCTTCTTCGACATTGTCGCTGCACTTCTGACGTGGTGCATATTCTTTGTTTTTAGGAAGTACATCGTTGACGAGACCGTCCTTGACAATTTCCAGGTCGCCATCCTGAACGACTACAAATTCTACATCGGGCTTGTTTGCTGGTCCCTTTACTGGGTTTTCCTCCATGC
>ONXT01000146.1 GCA_900321845.1 uncultured Bacteroidales bacterium
ACCTTCTCCTGACGGTTTTTGCACATAAGTGCGTGGTTTTCAGGATCGGTGCTGAGCGGACCATCGGGGCATTTCTCCAAGCCGCCTACGCGATGGAACAAGCCCTCCATTCCCGGCAGCGCCCATTCGCGTGCGAACGTTTCGGGATCGCGGCGGAAAGGACGGTAGTTCGGGTCGTTGGGTTTGGCCAGACGCGGGGTGATGGGAGGCAAATCAGACACCTTCGGAATGCGGAACAGTTGCGAACCATTGCCAAGATAGCCGTCGGTGAGCAGGATAACCGGGGTCATGTGCTCAATGGCCAGCTTGGCGGCGTTGTATGCCCAGTAGAAGCAATTGGCGGATGAGGAGGCGGCCACCACGATAAGGGGAGCCTCGCCGTTACGTCCGTAGAGAGCCTGGTTCAAGTCGCTCTGCTCGGTTTTAGTGGGCAGACCGGTGGATGGGCCTCCGCGCTGTACGTCAATCACCACGAGGGGAAGTTCTGTCATCACAGCCAGACCGAGGGCTTCACTCTTCAGAGAGAGGCCAGGACCGGAGGTAGATGTGCAGGCCAGTGCGCCAGCATAGCTTGCGCCGATGGCGGAGCAAATACCCGCGATTTCGTCTTCTGCCTGGAAAACCTTGGCACCCAATGCTTTGTGCTTGGCCAGCTCCACCATCACGTCCGTAGCCGGGGTGATAGGATAGGAACCGAGGAACAATTGACGTCCAGAACGCTCGGAAGCGGCCAGCAAACCCCATGCAGTAGCCACGTTGCCGGTGATGTTGCGGTAACGTCCCTTCGGCATTTGAGCATGGGCTACCTCAACAATTTTGGAGTGAATCACTTCCAATTTGTCGGCGTATTCGTAACCTTCGGTCAAAACAGCCTTGTTCAATTTCACGACTTCCGGTTTCTTGGCGAACTTGCGTTCCAAATAGGCGTAAGTCTGATCCAAGGTCTTGTGAGTCATGTAGAAAATGATACCGAGGGCGAACATGTTGCGACAACGGTCGGCCACCTTCTTGTCGGCACCCTGCTCTTTACCGATTCTTTCGGTGAAGCTGGTGATAGGGGCCTTGATAATGGCGTAGTCGCGTTCAAACTCATCGGTGAAGGGATTATCAGTGTAACCGGCTTTTTGCATCGCCTCGTCGGTGAAGGTATCCACATCTACGATGACGGTGGCACCCTTCTTGGCCCATTTGAGGTTGGACTTGAAGGAGGCGGGGTTCATGGCGACGAGAATGTCGCATTTGTCGCCGGAACTGTAAATATGGGTTCCTACGTGAACCTGATAGCCGCTGACACCAGCGATAGTATTGTGCGGTGCGCGAATCTCCGCAGGATAGTCGGGGAAAGTGGCAATGTCGTTGCCGGTCAATGCGGAAGCATCGGAGAACAGGGTTCCCGAAAGCTGCATACCGTCGCCAGAGTCTCCAGCAAAACGGACGACGATGTCGTCTTTTCTAATAATATTATCTGCCATTCTTATGCTGTTTATAAAATTATCAAATATTATTTCAACACGCCCAATTCCTTGCCAACCTTGGTGAAAGCGGCGATGCATTTGTCGAGGTTCTCGCGGGTGTGGGCAGCGGAAACCTGAACGCGGATACGAGCCTGGCCCTTCGGAACAACGGGATAGTAGAAACCGGTAACAAAGATGCCTTCCTCTTGCAGTTTGGCGGCCATCTCCTGAGAGAGTTTCGCGTCATACAGCATCACGGCGCAAATAGCGGACTGGGTCGGTTTGATGTCGAAACCGGCGGCCTTCATCTTTTCTACGAAGTAGGCCGTGTTCTCGTGCAGACGGTCTTGAAGCTCGTTGGTCTCGCTCATCATCTCCACCATCTTGCAGCCAGCAGCGGCTACCATCGGAGGAATGGAGTTGGAGAACAGGTATGGACGGGAACGTTGACGCAGCATATCGATGATCTCTTTCTTACCCGTGGTGAAACCGCCGATAGCGCCACCGAAGGCCTTGCCGAGGGTGCCGGTGAGGATTTCCACCTTGCCGCGGAGGTTGTAGTGCTCAGTCACGCCACGACCGGTTTTGCCGACAACGCCTGCAGAGTGGGATTCGTCAACCATAACCATTGCATCGTATTTGTTGGCGAGTTCGACGATTTTGTCCAGAGGAGCCACATTGCCGTCCATGGAGAAAACGCCATCGGTGACGATGAGGCGGAAGCGTTGAGCCTGGGCTTTCTTGAGTTGTTCCTCAAGGTCGGCCATGTCAGCATTGGCATAACGATAGCGGACGGCCTTGCACAGACGGACGCCGTCGATGATGGAGGCGTGGTTCAGTGCGTCGGAGATGATGGCGTCCTGATCGCTGAGGAGGGGTTCAAAAACACCACCGTTTGCGTCAAAGCAGGCAGCGTAGAGGATGGTATCTTCCGTGCCGAAGAATTCGGCGATTTTCTTTTCAAGTGCTTTATGAAGGTCGGAGCAACCGCAGATGAAACGTACGGAGGCCATGCCATATCCATGAGTGTCAAGGGCTTCCTTGGCGGCAGCAATCAATTTCGGATTGTTGGCCAAACCGAGGTAGTTGTTGGCACAGAAGTTCAAAGCGGTCTGACCGTTTTGCAACTTGATTTCACCACCCTGCGGAGAAACAATGATGCGTTCGTTTTTGTACAAACCGGCATCCTTGATGTCCTTTAATTCATTTTGAAGATAAGATTGAAAATTTTTGTACATGATATGTAATGTTTAAAATTGTTATAATGACCAACTATTTTAATAATTATCTGATTTTCAAATCATTGTGATTAGAAAAAAACGTATCCCGTCTTCTCTCAACCCCTCCACTAAAGTGCCGCAAAGGTACGAAATTAATTCATAATGGATAATGATAATAGATAATTATTTTG
>ONXT01000147.1 GCA_900321845.1 uncultured Bacteroidales bacterium
CTGACCTCCGCCCAAAAGGCGAAGTTCGGTCACTGCGACTACAACGCGATCATGCAGGCCATCCCCGGATACGACACGATTCAGACCGCTGCCATGGCACTGAAAGACGAACTGGAGAAGGATTACAACGCAATGGCCGAAGAATTCCAAGTCAAATATGAAGACTACCAGGCCAAAGCCGCAACCTACTCCGCCGCTGTGAACAAAGTCAAACAGCAGGAGCTGACCGACTTGCAAACGCGCCTCCAAAAATTCCAAGAGGACGCTCAGCAGCAAATCCAAACCCTGCTCCTCGAACGCAGCAAACCCTTTGATGAAAAGACGAAAGCCGCCATCAAAGAGGTGGCCAAAGCCGGTGGCTACACCTACATCTTCGACAAGAACATCCCCCTCTTCTCCGGTGACTCATCCGACATTACAGACCTCGTGAAACAAAAACTCGGAATCAAATAATGCACTTCATCGACTCACACACCCATCTGTATAAAGAGTATTATGAGGAAGATTTGGATGCGGTGATACAGCGCTCCTTAGACGCAAAGGTCACGAAAGCCATCCTTCCGTGCGTGAATGCGCAAACAATCAGAGACTTATTTGATGCTGTGGAGAAATATCCGCAGCATCTTTTTCCTTTAATCGGGTTGCATCCAACCGACGTGACCGAGAACTACCTCGCCGATTTGGATTTCCTTGAGAAACAACTCTCGCGTCCTGAAGTGGTCGGTATCGGTGAAATCGGCATGGATCTGTACCACGAGACGGAGATGGTGGAGCAACAGAAAGACGCGTTTTACCGGCAGCTCGCATGGGCGAAGGAATTGCACCTGCCGCTCTCCATTCACATCCGGAGCGCGTACCCCGATGCACTGGAAATCCTCAAGAAATTCACCGGCTGCGGTCTGACCGGCATCTTGCACTGTTTTTCCGGAGGGATTCAGGAGGCTGAATGGGCGCTGAAGTTCGGCTTCATCCTCGGCATCGGCGGGGTGGTCACCTTCAAGAACAACAAATTGCAAGACATTGTGAAAGCCGTCGGGCTGGAGAACATCGCACTGGAGACCGATGCACCGTTCCTCTCCCCCACCCCCTACCGCGGTCAACGCAACGAGAGCGCCAACATCCCCATCATCGCCCAAAAGGTCGCCGACATCTTCGAGACCTCTATCGAGCGTGTCGCCGAGGTGACAAGCGCCAACGTGGAACGGATTTTCAGGATATAAAGTACTTCCATCTCAAAAACAAGAAGCGTGAGCCCCATCGTCTCGCAACCGAGGCAAATTGGCAACCTCACAGTGTACACGAAACAAGATGAAACCCACGCCCAAGCGTGAGCTCCACTTTTCTCCCTGTACACATATAAATTGCCAATTTTTCGGTTAGAAAGAAAAAGCGAAAGCCTTTTATAGATGTCGAATAATGGATCCGTACACCCAAGTAATCGGTGCAAAAGTACGTAAAAATTTGTTTCAAACGCACTTTTATTTTAAAAGATGAAGGATTTTGCTTCCAACTTCTCCAAGAACGGATTAATTTAGTATTTTTGCAGGCGATATTGAAAAAGACATGAAGAAAATCCTCCTTGCAATACTTTTGCTTTGCGCCATTAGCACGGGCTATTCGCAGCGCTTCATCGGTTCGGTGATTGCAGGCATGAACAGCACGCAGGTGGATGGCGATGAAGTGGCTGGTTTCTACAAATTCGGGGTCAATGTGGGCATGTCGGTCATGCTGCCTTTGGACGAAAACTACCGCTGGTACGGGACCATCGAGCTGCTATATTCCCAGAAGGGCTCGTACCAAAACGCCTACCGCGCCAACGCCATTCTCGATGGCACGGAAAGACTGCTTTATCGCAACGAGGACTTCAATGTGCCGTTCAACAAGAAAATCAAGTACAAACTGAACCTGGACTACGTAGAGGTGCCGATTGTGTTCCACTATGAGGATTATCGAAGCGGGTGCGCCATCGGTGCCGGTTTTGCCTGGAGCCGATTAGTTCGCGTCAAAGAGATTGAAAACGGCTGGACTACCACCACCAACTTGCGTTCAGGCACCTACAGGAGAAATGATTGGAGCGTGGTTGCGGATGCGAAAATCCGTCTTTTCCAAGGACTTAAATTGAATTTTCGCTACGAGTACTCATTCGTCCCCTCACGCCGCCGCGTCTTCCAACCCTTCAGCGACTTGGAGGAGGTGCGCAAATCGTTCAACAGCGTCATCACCTTGCGCCTCATCTACTCCTTCAACGAGAAATACGTCAAGAACCCCGACTACATCAAGGGCGGTCGCAAAGGACCGAGATGGATTCACGACACATCGAAGGGATGGTATAAGTAGCTGCTGACTTGAATCGCCTACTTCTTTGATTTTTTATCGAGGGCATTGAGACCGTCGATAGCACGTTGGTAGTTGGTTACCAAGGTGAGGCATTTCTCGTAATCGGCGCGGGCATTCTCCACATCGCCGAGGTACTCGTAACATTCACCACGAGCCGCATAAGCATCCACGAATTTCGTATCCAACGCGATTGCATGACTGAAATCAGCGACCGCCTCATTGAACTTTTTCTCCTCCATCAGGATATAGCCCAGATTATAATAGGCATTCACGGCATACACGCCATCCTTTGCAAAGGAGAGCAGATTCTCGAACTGAGCCCTCGCATTCTCCACATCGCCCAACTCACGATAGAAAACGCCTAAGTTGTAATTGATTTCCTGATTTCGAGGGTCTATCCGCAGAGCATTCTTGTAATGCTCAATTCCTGCGGGATCCAATCGTTTCTGACAGAAATAGCCCAATTCAAGATGCGCCTTGATTTCCTTGGGATTCTGATCCTTGACCAGATACAACATCCTCAAGTAA
>ONXT01000301.1 GCA_900321845.1 uncultured Bacteroidales bacterium
CACAACCTGAAAACCGATTCCGCTTTCAGATTCGAACGCGGGTGCGACCCCGACATGACGGAATACGCCATCTGCCGCGCTGTCAACCTGATTAAAGAGTACGCCGGCGGACGCACTTCCGATATCGTGGACATCTATCCCGAAGAAATCGAGAAAAAGAAAATCACCCTCCGCTACGACGATCTCTACAGAATAGCGGGCAAAAAGATTGACAAGCAAATGGTTATCAACATCCTCATCTCCCTTGGTCTGGATTTATCCTCCTCCAAGGCCGGCGATGAACAGGTAACAGCCGTTGTGCCGCTCTACAAAGTAGATGTCACACGCCCGATCGACCTGGTGGAAGAGATTTTAAGGATTTACGGCTATAACAATATTGAAATTCCTGATAACCTCCATTACAATATTAATATTAAGAGCGAAAAGAACAACCGTCCGACCCAGAACAAAATATCCAACTACCTGGCCTACAACGGTTTCTTTGAAATTATGAACAATTCGCTCACCAAAAGTGCTTATGCGGAACATTTCAACTTCATCGATGAAGCTGAATCGGTTCATCTACTCAATCCGCTCAGCTCCGAACTGAACGTGATGCGCCAGACCCTGCTCTTCAGCGGTCTGGAAAACATCGCCCGCAATACCAACAACAAACGCGGGGATTTGAAACTGTTTGAATTCGGGAAGAGCTACTACAAAGACAAGAATGCCACCCGCCAGGATTCCGTAACCGACCAATACAAAGAGAAAGAGTGGATTTCACTCTTCGTAACAGGCAAAACCCACGATGACCTGTGGTACGAAGCTGGAAAGGATCTGGACTTCTTCTATCTTAAAAACATCATTGAAAACATATTTAAATTAGTTAATATCAATGATTTGGAAATCAGAATGGAGGAAGACGAACGATTCACGAGCCATCTGCGCTACTACAAAGGCAGTGAATGCCTCTGCACCATCGGGGAGCTCCAGCACTCCATTTTGAAGTATTTTGACCTCAAGAAACCGGTTTATTACGCCGAAATCGACACAAACCTGCTTTACAGCATCTGCGGCGGAAACGTCTTCTATTCCCAGATCCCGTCTTTTCCGGCAGTTAAACGCGACTTGGCCCTTGTGGTTGACAAAAACATCACGTACGACACAATGGAAAAAATCGCTTACAAATACGGTTCCAAACTGCTGAAAAACGTCTCACTATTTGATGTTTACGAAGGCGACAAAATCGAAGATGGCAAGAAGTCGTATGCGATGAGCTTCATTTTGCAACACGCCGATAAAACGCTTACCGACGACGACATCACGAAAATCATGAACAAATTAATTTACGCTTTCGAAAAAGAAGTCGGAGCAAAATTAAGATAACGGAATTGTTTTTCCAGAGAGAGACGCAACAAAATGCGTCTCTTTTTTTTATGTAAAAAGGAAAAAAAGAGGCGCTGCATGCAGCGCCTCAACATTAGAAGTTATTTCTTTGAACAATTCTTACAAGGATTGTTGGGACGCTCCTGGCGGGGAGGGAGTTTTTCAAGGAAATCAATGGTTTTATCCGCGATTGTCTCAAAAGCCTTGTGGATTTCCTCGTTGGTGGTGGAAAGCAGGCAATCCTGATTTTCGACCTCCTCAACATCTTGAATCAGAGGGATTTGGGCCAAGAGTTGGGTATGGAACTCGTCCGCTAATTTTTGTCCGCCGCCCTTGCCGAAGAGCAGGTATTTTTCAGTCGGATGCTCTTTGGGGGTGAACCAGGACATATTCTCCACGATACCAATGAGCGGCACGTTCATCTTTTCGGCGGAAAACATTTCGGCGCCTTTGCGGGCATCGTTCACGGCGAGCACTTGCGGGGTGGTCACCACGATGGCGCCATCAACCTCAAACTGCTGCATTGTGGAGATTTGGATGTCGCCGGTGCCGGGAGGAAAATCGACCACAAGGTAATCGAGTTCGCCCCACTGGGTTTTGGCGCAAAGCTGGGACAGGGCGCTGGCAGCCATCGGTCCGCGCCAGATAACCGCTTGCTTGTTGTCAACCAGAAGTCCGAGGGAAATGATCTTCATCCCGTATTTCTCAACGGGAACGAGGTATTCCTCTTCGCCGACATAAGTCGCATCGACTGGCTGGCCTTCAATGCCGAACATTTTGTGGATGGAAGGTCCATAGATGTCGGCGTCGAGAACGCCCACTCGATAGCCCTGTTGGGCCAGACAGAGAGCGAGATTCGCTGTTACTGTTGATTTGCCCACACCGCCTTTGCCGGAAGC
>ONXT01000150.1 GCA_900321845.1 uncultured Bacteroidales bacterium
CCTCGTTGCCCAAAACAATGGCAACCTTCTCCCCCGACGTCAACTGGAAATCGTTCAACATGATGGAGGTGTCCACTTGCTCCACCGCATAAACCAAATACCCCTGCGCCTTCACTGCCTTCACCGCCTCCACGACATCTGGGTAATACTGCCAATCCACGGACTCGGTGGCCCCCAACGCCGTCTTCGCAATCTCCTTATGGGGCGGACGGGCGGTGATACCGCACAAAAGCAACCGCTCCACAGAAAACCCGTCACAGGTGCGGAATATCGAACCGACATTATACATACTGCGCACATTATCCAAAACAACCACCATCGGCGTTTTCGCCTGACGCTTATACTCCTCCGTGGAAACACGGTGCAATTCATCCATTGACAATTTCTTCATATCAGTTCATAATTATTAATTCATCTTGCATTCCAATCCATAGTAATCTGACGGTGATCGTATTCACAATTACTGATCACTATTCATATTTATATAAAACTGCTTCGTTAAAGCGATATATTCAGGAGTGAAACCGCCAGAAGCATCCCGAATGGTAAGGGAGGATCTGTGAATTTCATTCTTACGTTTGGCGAATCCCAAGATTCGGCGGTGGGCCGGCTTGGTGGGTGTGGGATAGACATCCACAATTTCTGCTAAATTCAGACTTGTTTGGGCAATTTTAACAAACTCCTCGCTTTCGGCAACAGGCAAAATCAGGTAAAAAAGTCCTTCGTCGGCGAGAAACTCCGAAGCCTTACGAGCGAGAACCGCAAAAGGGAGATTCTCGTCGCGGTGCTTGCTTTGCAAACGCTTCGCATCCGACGGCTTCAGGGAATCTGCGAAAAATGGCGGATTACTAACGATGAGATCGAAATCTTTCATCGTAAAATCTTGAAGAGCAATTTGTTGAAACACAAAATGTTGGAAAGCGCGTTCCTGATTGAAGGCCTCCGCATTTTCCATCGATTCCTGAATAGAGGGTGCATCAATGTCAATTCCCACGACAGAGAAATCAGTTTCGCGGTTTGCAATCAGCCGGTCGGCAATGCAGAAACCGATGACTCCGCAGCCGCAGCCCACATCCAATATCCGCACTGGCCGACGGAGCGGTACCGCCGCAGCCAACAACACGCTGTCCGTTCCGATTTTGAGACTGGAACGGTCGTGACGGAGGGAAAAACGGCGAAAGCGGAAGAGATCTGTTGACATTGATATCGAATCAAATTTCTACATCATCCATCATTCCTCATCGTTTCTATCTCCCAGATAGATGTCAATCAACCCTTCGGGCGCGTGGATAGTGATGGTTTTATGATCGCGGTCCACGTCATCAAAAATTTCGTCAACGGCGGGAATGAGGATTTCGGTTCCGTTATTATCGACGACCATAATGGAGTGGCTGCTGACATCGATGAAGTCCTTGCAAGTACCGATGTTTCCTTTTTCCGCATCGATGACCGAGAATCCGACAACTTCGTGATAATAGAATTTGTTGCCGGAGAGCGGAGGCAGTTCGCTGAGGGGAAGATAGAGTTCGGATTTCAGCAGGCTCTTGGCGTCGTCGCCATCCACATCGGCGAACTTGACGATGGCGGTTCTATCGCCACGCAACTGGATTTCGTCAATCATATAGGGGATGTACTCATTGCCCTCAAGGATGAACACAGCGCGGAGGTCCTTGTATTTCTCTGGTTCGTCCGTATCCAGATAAGCGATGAGCTGTCCTTTGTAGCCGAAGGGCTTGGTGATGAGTCCGAGGTAAAAATATTCGTTATTCATAATATATATTGTAGAAAGAAGGACGTGATTTGTCACATCCCGAAAAATAAGTCGCTGCAAAAATACGAAAAAAGGGATTTAAATTCAAAAAGTCCTCAACGAAGAGGACTTTTCAACATTAAAACCCTTTAAAACAAGAAAAACAAGTGGTATGGATTAGCCGTTGAAGACTTGATCCAGACCTATGCCTCTAACTTGTGCAACAGTATAAGGATCGCGCAGTTGAGAGAGGGCCTTGAAGGTGGCCTTCACTACGCTGTGAGGGTTGGAAGAGCCTTTGGACTTGGCCAAAACGTTCTTCACGCCGACGCTTTCAAGAACGGCACGCATAGCACCACCAGCGATGACACCAGTACCAGGTGCTGCGGGTTTCATGAAAACGAGGGAACCGCTGTACTTACCTTCTTGTGAATGAGGAATCGTACCATTAAGGACAGGAACCTTGATGAGGTTTTTCTTTGCATCATCGATACCTTTGGCGATGGCGGCGGAAACTTCCTTGGCTTTGCCGAGGCCGTAACCCACGATACCATTTTCATTGCCAACGACAACGATGGCGGAGAAGCTGAAAGTTCTACCACCCTTGGTAACTTTTGTGACTCTATTAACGTGAACCAGACGATCCTTGAATTCGATATCGTTGGCTTTTACTCTTTTAACATTTACATTTGACATAGATTCCTCGTTTTAGAATTTTAAACCACCTTCTCTGGCAGCGTCGGCCAAAGATTTAACTCTACCATGATACAAATAGCCGTTACGGTCGAAAACCACTTCGCTGATGCCGGCAGCCACAGCCTTTTCAGCAACGTTTTTGCCAACGATAGCGGCTTTTTCGCTCTTGGTGATTTTCTGGTCGCGGATTTCTGCTACTGCAGAAGAAGCGGATACGATTGTTTGTCCTGCAACATCGTCAATCAATTGAACATAAATATCGCGGTTGCTTCTGAAAACGGACATTCTCGGACGTTGGGCAGTACCGCTGATGACTTTGCGGACACGCTGTTTAATCCTATTTCTTCTATAAATTTTTTTATTTGCCATTGTACTAAATTTTTAAGACGATTATTTATCAGCGGACTTACCAGCTTTCTTTCTGACTTCTTCGCCGACGAAGCGGATACCTTTGCCTTTGTATGGTTCGGGTTTACGATAGGAGCGGATCTTGTTGGCTACTTGTCCGAGAAGTTGTTTATCGATGGATTTCAGGATAATAATCGGGTCTTTACCTTTTTCGGTGACGGTTTCGACCTTGATTTCCGGAGCCAGTTCGAAAACGAGGTTATGGGAATAACCGAGGCTCAGGGTAAGGAGTTGTCCTTGTGATTCGGCCTTGAAGGCGACGCCGACGAGTTGTTGTCTGACTTCGAATCCTTCGGAAACGCCCTTTACCATATTGGCAACGAGGGCGCGATACAAACCGTGGAAGGATTTGTGGCGTTTATCCTGGCTGCCTTCGGGGGTCTCGAGTTTGATGTGTCCGTCTTCGACAGAAACCTTGATGTCGGGGGAAACCTTTTGAGAAAGCTCGCCTAACTTACCTTTGACGGTAACGAGATTGTGGTCATCGACCTTTACTTCTACGCCTTGTGGAATGGCGATGGGTAATTTTCCTATTCTTGATTGTGACATAATTCTTTCCTCCTATTAACTAATGTAACACAAAACCTCACCGCCAACGTGTTGTGCTTTGGCTTCTTTGTCGGTCATCATGCCGTGAGAGGTGGAGACGATGGCGATGCCGAGACCGTTCATGACGGAGGGCAAGTTGTCGGCGCCCACGTATTGGCGAAGGCCGGGACGGCTCACACGCTTAAGGGTGGCGATGGCTGACTGTTTGGTTACGGGATGATACTTCAGGGCGATTTTAATCATTGCCGGATGAACATCTTCCACGATTTTATAATTCAAAATGTATCCCTTTTCAAACAAGATTTTGGTCATTTCCTTCTTCGTCTTGGAGGCGGGGATTTCTACGACTTTATGATTCGCCATGATGGCGTTTCTCAATCTGGTCAAATAATCTGCTATCGGATCTGTATTCATAACTGTTTCTCTTAATTAATTTTACCAACTTGCTTTTTTAACGCCCGGAAGCAATCCAGCCAAAGCCATTTCTCTAAAATTAATACGAGAAATACCGAATTGGCGCATGTAGCCCTTTGGACGGCCCGTCAATTTGCAGCGGTTGTGCATTCTAATAGGATTTGAATTCGGAGGAAGCTGTTGCAATGCCTTCACTGCGGCTTCTTTTTCATCGGTATATTCGCTGCCCGTGTTGATGATTTTCTTCAGTTCGGCACGTTTAGCGGCATACTTAGCGACCATTTTCGCTCTTTTGACTTCTCTTGCTTTTAATGATTCCTTTGCCATATCCTATTTCTGATTTTTAAATGGTAATCCAAATTCTTTTAACAATGCGAGGCATTCCTTGTCGTTTTGGGCGGAAGTAACGAAGGTGATGTCCATACCGTTGATTTTCGCCACTTTGTCGAGGTCGATTTCGGGGAAGATGATTTGTTCGGGGATGCCGAGCGTGTAGTTGCCTCTTCCGTCGAAGCCCTTGTCGCTGATGCCTCTGAAGTCTCTAATACGGGGGATAGAAACGGAAATCAGACGATCGAGGAATTCGTACATGCGTTCGCCGCGAAGGGTTACGCGGACGCCGATGGGCATGCCTTTTCTCAATTTGAAGTTGGAGATATCCTTCTTTGACTTGGTGGCGACGGCTTTCTGGCCGGCGATCAGGGTCATTTCCTGAACTCCGATGTCGATTAATTTCTTATCTGCGATGCCGAACTTGCCAAGACCTTGGTTCAGACAGATCTTCTTAAGTCTGGGGATACGCATAATGGAATGGAAACCAAATTGTTCCTTCAGTGCGGGAACTACTTCCTTGTCATATTTTTCTTTATATCTCGGTACGTACATTATTTGATCTCCTCCCCTGATTTTTTTGAATATCTAACTAATTTACCATTTTCGCCCATTCTTCTGCCGATGCGGGAAGCAACGCCTTTGGAATCCAGAACCATGAGGTTGGAAATGTGAATGGGGGCTTCTTGTTTAACGATACCGCCCTGAGGGTTCTTGGCGCTGGCCTTGGTATGCTTTGACACCATATTCACACCCTCGACGATGGCACGGTACTTTTCTCTGTCCACCATTAAGATTTTGCCAGTAGCGCCTTTCGCTTCTCCGGCCAAAACCTTAACCATGTCGCCTTTTTTAACGTGAATTTTCATTTTGTTTGATTTTGATTAATATTCAATTGGTCTTTGTCAATTGTTTCTGTTGATTAAAGAACTTCGGGTGCGAGGGAAACGATCTTGAGGAATTGTTTCTCGCGGAGTTCGCGGGCAACGGGTCCGAAGATACGGGTACCGCGGAGTTCGTCGGTGCCGGTGAGGAGGACCACTGCGTTGTCGTCGAAGCGGATGTAGGAGCCGTCCTGTCTTCTGACGTGTTTCTTCGTTCTCACAACGACTGCCTTGGAAACGGCGCCTTTTTTGATATTGCCGGAGGGGATGGCGCTTTTTACAGCGACAACGATCTTATCGCCCACAGAGGCATATCTTTTCTTCGTTCCACCCAAGACGCGGATGCACAAAACTTCCTTTGCACCGCTGTTATCTGCAACAGCTAATCTTGTTTCTTGTTGTACCATAACTATTTAAACTATTTAGCTTTTTCAATGATTTCTACTAAGCGCCAGCACTTGTTTTTGCTGAGCGGTCTGGTTTCCATAACCTTGACGCGATCGCCGATGCCGCATTCGTTCTTCTCGTCGTGGGCCATCAGCTTGGTGGTTCTCTTTAAGAATTTCCCGTACTTCGGATGCTTGAGCTTACGTTCAACGCTAACGACGATGGATTTTTCCATTTTGTTGCTGGTGACGAGTCCTTCTCTGACTTTTCTTCTATTTCTTTCTTCCATGATATGGTATTCTTAAATTATTTTGATTCTAATTCACGTCTGCGGAGTTCGGTTTCAAGCCTTGCGATGTTGCGTCTCAGCTCTTTGATGGTCTGAGGATTTTCAACAGGAGAAACTGCATGAGACAATTTCATTTTAACCAGACGTTCTTTTTCAAGTGCCAGTCTTTCAATCATGTCAGAGGTGGCGAGTTCTGTAATAACTTGTTGTTTCATAGCCTATTAATTTTCTTCTGAATAATCTCTTCTAACGACGAACTTAGTGGCGACCGGCAATTTCTGGGCACCGAGGCGGAGGGCTTCCTTGGCTACTGCGTAGGGAACGCCGTCGGCTTCGAACAGGATGCGGCCTGGGCTGATACGGGCGGCGAAGAACTCGGGAGTTCCCTTACCTTTACCCATACGTACGTCCAGCGGCTTGCGGGTGACGGGTTTGTCGGGGAATACGCGAATCCAGAGTTGGCCTTCACGTTTCATGTAACGGGTGATGGCCTGACGTGCTGCCTCGATTTGGCGAGCGGAAAGCCAATGTTCTTCAAGGGTCTTGATGGCGAACGAACCGAACGCGATTTCCGCACCGCGTTTGGTGATGCTCTTCATTCTCCCCTTCTGTGGTCTTCTATATTTAGTCTTTTTGGGTTGTAACATGACTCAGATATTTAGGTGGTTATTAATTCTTTTTCTCGTTTCTTCTGGGTGCGGGTCTCGTGGATCTTCTCGGGCCTCCCTTTTGGTCCTTGCCTTCGTTGGGGAGTTGGAAGAGATCGCGCTTGCCATAGACGATTCCATTGCATATCCAAACCTTTACGCCGATTCCGCCGTAAGTGGTATGGGCTTCCGACTTAGCGTAGTCGATGTCGGCGCGGAGGGTGTGAAGCGGGGTTCTACCTTCCTTGAAGTGCTCGGTTCTGGCCATTTCAGCGCCACCGAGGCGGCCGGAGATGGAGATCTTGATGCCTTCCGCGTTGGAACGCATCGTATTGCCGATGGCGGTCTTGACGGCTTTGCGGTAGGATACGCGGCCCTCAATCTGGCGGGCAATGTTCTGAGCAACTAATTCAGCATTCAAATCAGGGCGCTTGACCTCTGAGATATTGATTTGAATATCCTTATTGGTTATCTTCTTTAATTCTTCGTTGAGTTTCTTGACTTCGGCACCGTCTTTTCCAATGATTTGGCCCGGACGAGCGGTGAAAAGGGTAACCGTAACGACTTTCAGTGTTCTTTCAATGTAAATTTTTGCAATCCCGGCTTTGGACAAACGTGCGTTCAAATACCTTCTAATTTTGTCGTCTTCGACTATCTTACTGGCGAATTGCTTGCCGCCATACCAATTAGAATCCCAGCCTCTAATTATACCTAATCTCAGGCCGACCGGACTAACTTTTTGACCCATACTTACTCTTTGTTTTGATTTTCTAAATTATTATTGTTTAAACTTTTATCATCGATGATGATGGTGACGTGGTTGGAACGTTTTCTGATTCTGTGAGCCATTCCGCGGGGAGCCGGCTGGATTCTCTTCAGCATACGGCCACCATCAACCACTACTGATTTGACGTAAAGCTGTGCATCCTCGATGCGCACGCCTTCATTCTTAACCTGCCAGTTGGCAACTGCTGACTTTAAGAGTTTCAAGAGTTTCTTTGCGGGTTCTCTTTTGCTGTATTTCAATACATTCAAAGCATAGTCCACATCCTTACCTCTGATGACGTCAGCCATAATTCTCATTTTTCGCGGGGAAGTCGGGTTGTCCATCAAACGGGCAACATATAAGTTTTTGTTGGCTTCTTTTCGCGCTTCTGCAGCTAATCTTTTTCTTGCACCCATTGTTTTTAATTACTTTTTATGGGATAAGGACTTGATTTTCAACACATTGTACACACCAAGACCTTTCACCCTGATTTAATACTGAAATTGGGCGCAAAAATACGACTTTTTTTTATTCCACAACACCTATACAAAAAAATTTTTTCAACTATTTTTCATTCAGGAGTTTAGGAATAATAGGCAACAAACAATTGTTCATTTGATGCGTACGGAAATACCCTGCCAGATGCGGATAATCACTCTACTTTATGTCTGAGATAAAATCGCGGATCAACGAGAAGAGCCCTTCAAAACAGTTCAAACCGCAACGTTCGCAGGTGTCGGTGTAGTTGTGATAGCCGCCGTAACGTCCGCCCATCGTGTAGATGAACATCGCCGGACAATGCTGCGAGAAGAAGTAATGGTCGCTGTTGGCGGCATTCGCCCGTGACTTCACCGCGCTGATGTAGTTTTTTTCATCGTTGATTTTCACCATGTTGTCATAAAACGGCTTCATCTGCTCGCTTTGAGAATTGACCACCATGATACCTTCGTCGCCGCCGCAGAACATATCCAGATTCATCATCAACTTCACCCTCGACAAGTCGAGCAGCGGATGGTCCACAAAATACTTGGAGCCGACCAGCCCGGTCTCCTCGCAGGTGAAAAACAGGAACACTGTCGTATATTTAGGAGGATTTTTTGCAAAATAGCGGGCGAAATTCAGCACGGCGGCGGTCCCGGAAGCGTTGTCATGCGCCCCCGTAAAAATCACTTCATCGCCCATGCAACCCAAGTGGTCGTAATGCGCGCCCATGACGATGTACTCGTCGGGATGCTCCGTGCCCTCAATCATGAAACAGACATTCTGGGTATGCTTGGTGAAAAATTCGTTTTCAAAATCAAGGGAAACGGACTTGGTATCTTTCGCGATTTTATACATTAATATATATATACATGCGAAATCATGTTCAACCCTTGTTGAATTGAGTCCCCAAACCGGCAGTTCTTTCACACCGAACAACAGTCCCATTGCCTTATAGGGATTGTGCTGCTTGAGCGTACGCAGCTGGGCATTCAATTCGTCAGCCTCCTCCGGCTTCATGTTTTTCGCGTTGACTGCCTCCACATAAAGAATGCTATGGGGAAGTGCCTCTGCATTTTTAACAAGGAATCTACCCAATTTCTTCTCGTTTTTCTTTAACAGAAGCGTTACGTCGAACCGAATAATCGGAATATTCTGCTGATGAATGGAACGGGAGTAGGGTTCGATGCGATAATCCTCAAAAGGACTCAAGGTTTGGCCATCCACAGACATGGAAACCCTGCCTTCCATCTTGTAAGCGGGGAGATCGAACTTCTGGAAGCCGTTGTCACCCAGCGGTTTCGCTCCAATCAACTGCATCTCTTTCTGCAAATAGGCGGCGGCCTTCGCTTCGCCATCGTGGCAGCCGCTTCTCCCCCACATTTCTGGAGAAGCGAGCACTTTGATGTCCTGCCGCATCCACACGGAATCCTGCGCGGAGAGCGACCATGAATTCGCAATGGCTCCGATAAGGACAATCACCATGCAAAGGAGATGAACTGTGAAGTGTGAGCAGTGAAACGGCAGCTCACGGCTCACTGATTTCTGTTCACTTATTGAATTGAAAATTCTTCCCACTTTTTATCTTTTAAATACATTAAATACTTGACATTGAAGTCTTTGAGTTTCTTCAAAGCATCCTCGTAACCGAGGGCGAGCTCCTCCGACTTGTGGCAATCGGTGCTGATAATCATCGGGATTCCCAATTTCGAAATTTGATCCAGCGCGTAATCGGAAGGATAGAAATCGGGGCAACGGCCTTTATAAATACCTCGGGTGTTGATTTCCACAATCAGTCCTTTCCGTTTGATGAGTTCAATGCAGTGGTCAACCAGTTTCTTATACCACGTCTCCTCTTCGCTGAAATAGCGTTTCTGGTTGTGCATTTTTATTTTATCGAAATGGGCGATGATGTCAAAACGTTCTGTTTCAATCATTTCAAAACTCTGTTCCCAGAAACGGGTGACGGCTTTTTACACGTCCATGTCAAAAAGTTGTTGGAGGCCGGTGTCGTAGATTTCGCGTTTGGAGCCATCGATGAACCAGATGCGGTCGTCGTTAAGCGGGCGCACGAGGTGTACCCCGCCGATGATATAGTCCAGGTTGAAATGCTCCTGATAATAAGCAAACGGCTTGGTCATGCCAGGGATGAAGTCGCATTCCAGACCATAAAAAAGTTGCAGCGTTTTCTGCTGCAATTTAAGACTGTCGATTTCCTGGGTATAGTCGGAGATCTTTTCCTCCCGGATGCCGAATTCGTTCTCGAAGGGGACGGGTGCGTGGGAAGAGAAGCCCAACTCATCGTAATGAAGTTCGTTCGCTTTCCTAACAAAATCCCCAACAGGTTCCTTTCCGTCGCAGTAGATGGAGTGGGTATGGAAGTTGCATTTCATGTTCAGAAAGTGAAGCGAGCGCTGATATTGAGGAAGTTATAATCGAAAAGGAAGTATGGGTCGTGATACTTGTGGTTGGCGAAGAGGAAAACGCCGGGGCGGGCATCGACTTGCAAGGCGAGCGGGATTCTTTCGAACTTATACTCCGCGCCGCCAATCACGTTCACACCAAAGACAAAATTGCTGTGATAATAATAGTCGTACCACGTCAGGCTATGCGGGCTCGGTTCATAGTCATAATGCCTACCGTAAGCAAGGGTGCCGCCGATGTTGAAACCGGCACCGATAAACCAGTAGAAGCCGTTTTTGGCAGCACGTTCATACATGAAATTCGGATTGAAGGAGATAATTGTCGGAACATGATTGTAGCCATAATCCCAAAGGAAGCGATAGCCGAGATCCAATTGGATGGCGAAATTGTTAGTAGGGAAGTTTTTGAAGCTGACCGCATTCACAAAGCCGACCGTTGCGCCGATGGCATTGTTATACGGAGCTGCATTCTGACGAGTCTGACCGAAAGCGGCCGCACAAACCAAAATCACGAATAAAATAACGAGTATCAGTCTTTTCATAGCTATAGTATTTTGATTGCACAAATTTACTGACAATCACACAGATGCCATTCCTATTTCACGAAAACTTTTCAAACGGTGAATGTTTATTGTTGATGGATAAAAATGCGCACTAAAAAGGCGTGTTTTCCGTTATACAAAAATTAAAACACGACTATGGGCAAACGCATTCTAATGGCAATGAGCGGCGGCATCGACAGCACGGTTTCCGCGATGCTGCTGCAGGAACAGGGACATGAAATCGTGGGAGTGACCTTCCGCACGTTCGACAGCATAGATGAGAGCTGCGCCACGGCAGGCAAGAGCTGCTGCAGCTTTGACGCAATTATGGAAGCCAAGCAGATGGCTGAAAAACTGGGTTTTGAGCACCACATCGTGGATTTCCGTCCGACCTTCCGCGAGCACGTCATCCAAAATTTCATCGACGAATATATGCGAGGTCGCACGCCCAATCCGTGCGTCATCTGCAACTCCGACATCAAGTGGGGCATCCTGCTCAACAAAGCCGACGAACTCGGCTGCACACATATTGCCACCGGACATTACGCCCAAATTGTGCAGAAAAACGGACATTTTTTTCTACATAACGCCGCAGATGCGCACAAAGACCAGACCTATTTCCTGTGGAAACTGACGGAGGATAATCTATCACGAACCATCTTTCCGTTAGGCGGTTTCACGAAGGACAAAGTGCGGGAGTTGGCAGCAGAGCGAGGTTTTGTAAAGCTGTCGAAAAAGGCGGAAAGCCAGGAGATTTGTTTCATCCCCGACAATGACTACCGCAGGTTTTTAACAGAAAACGTGCCGGATTTCGCCGGGAAAGTGCACGAGGGAGACTTCTTGAATTCCGACGGGGAGGTGGTTGGGAAGCACGCCGGCTTCCCGTTCTACACCATCGGACAGCGCAAGGGGCTGAAGGTGGCGTTCGGCGTGCCGAAGTACGTCACCCAAATTGATGCGGCGGCGAACACGGTCACTCTCGGCGACCGTGACGACCTACTA
>ONXT01000152.1 GCA_900321845.1 uncultured Bacteroidales bacterium
TAATGTGAACTTGTTGAATTGGTTCATCCGCACATCCTTTCCTTGCTCCACTTCCAGGGGTTCAAGTCTCAAAAACTCTATCGTATTCCCAGGCGTGCGGGAGTCGGCGCCATACGAGGAGTGAAGGATGTACGAGAGATAGAAGAGATTCTTGGCCATGTATTCATCCAAATAATACTCCTTGCGAACTTGATACTGATTGTTCCAATTGGCCTCCGCATTGAGTACGATCGGCTGGTCTTGGATAATCCGCTCACGCACCTCAAAGATGCTGAGCATCTGCTGGTTATCATCCATCACGTAGGCCTCGTTGGTGGGGTCGATCCACAGCCATTTGCCCAACTGCGCAGAATAGACTTCGTTGATGACATGGCAATCGTCGTAGTAATTCCGGGGCATGCAGGTGACCACACGCGAGCGGATGCCCAACGCCAAGTAGCATTCGTTGGCAAAGAGCGCCAAACCGCGGCAGTTCACCCCTCTCTTCTGGGCAAATTGGGCAATTGTCTCCGCATTTCTCGCTGTTGGGGGCAATCCGGCGCTACCATTGTGCCGGATTGTCTGATGCACCCAATGCAGCACATTCAGTATCCGGGTCACCTCATCTCCCGTACCGGCCACAGAATCCAAGTTGTACTTCAGCCGCAGCGACTGCAACTCGGGGGCATCGGCCGACTGGTAGGTGAACGCCGGGATGTCGCGCTGCTGCGAAACATCAAAAGTTTTGCCTTCACGCAACGTGTCTATGTAGTACGGAAGTGCGACAAAATCCACAAAGCTGCCCCGTCTTTTCCGGATGACGACCAATCTTGTGCATTGGGAACTGTTGTACTCGTATCTGAATTTTGCAGTGTCAATATCGGTGCAATAGCGGAATGTTTTCCCGTCATCCCACTTCCTGCAGGGGACCTCGTCGTCATGGATGTTGCGAGAGAACCAGAAATCACCATCGGCATATAGTGTGCAACGATCCTTGTTGGCATAGACTGTATCTATCATGACAAACTGTTGCGCGAAGGCTGTGCATGTACTTATAAAAAGTATGGCCAATAGTATAACTTGTTTTCTCATAAGCGAAAAGATTTGATGAAATGATTGGGTTTTTGATTTTAACTTTTTTGCCAATCTGGACTTTTCGAAGCAGAAAAGTTGACACTGCAAAGGTACGCATTATTATTTTATATCAAACAGATTAGTGATGCTTTTTATGGTCTTTGGTTCGCTTTATGTTGGTATAAATCAATGATTTTTCGTACTTTTGCGCTTTCAAAAAAGATGGATTCTTTTGTTATAATTATTTGAAAACCAACGATATGGAAGATAAAAATCAGGAGCGTGGACTCCACATAGCGAATTGGCGCCAGTGGCTGATGTTCCTGCTCTGCCTGCTTATGATGGCTGTCGTCGCCTTGGTCCGCGATGGGAAACTCTTCGGCTACGAGTTCGCGTGGTTTAGCCGGAGTGGGGGATTGACAACGGCTTCAGCAGCCCCGACTTCTCTTTATCTTATGGATAAAACCTCAAATCCTGGCGATACGGTCGTAATCAACACCACGATATTGGGCAAGGACATACAGGGTTTCAACGGACCGGTCCCCTTGGAGGTCACGATTGTTGACGGCAAGGTGGTGAATGTGCGTGCCCTGCCTAACGCAGAGACTCCCGACTTTTTCCATCGTGCCTTCAATGAACTACGTACAAAGTGGAACGGGCTAACGGTGTCGCAAGCCTCCAACCTGAAGGTGGATGCAGTTAGCGGTGCAACTTACTCCTCCAACGCCATCATCCAGAATGTACAACTCGCTCTGAAAAATTACAAGCCGCTTCCTGAAAAAGCACCGCAGACGCCGCAAACCGGTTCTACCACATCGCCTGCTCCACAACCCGCCAAGACGGTTCCAACCTCGACAGTGACGGATACTTCCTCCACCTTCGATTTCCACCGTCAGCCCGCGGCCACCGCGCCGCAAAGCCCCGCCACGTCGGTCGCCACCTCGCGCAAGTCGGGTGATACACTGATTGTCAATACGACTGTTTTAGGCAAAGATATCCAAGGCTACAACGGCCCCACCCCGGTAGAGGTATTGATTGTTGATGGCAAAGTGGTGGAGGTACGTGCGCTGGAGAATGCGGAAACGCCCGGCTTTTTCAAGCGCGCCTTCAGCGAGTTGAGAACAATGTGGAATGGCAAAACGGTTTCGGAAGCCTCCAGTTTGAAGGTGGATGCGGTTTCGGGTGCCACCTATTCTTCCAACGCCATCATCCAAAATGTGCAGGTCGCGTTGCGTTATGCGCAGTCGGCGGATGTTGCACCCGTGCAGCAAAAGAGCTCCTTCTTCACACCGAAATTCATTATTGGACTGTTGGTGGTGCTGGCGGCATCCATCCTGCCGCTTTTTATAAAGAATAAAACGTACCAGATTGTTCAGATGGTGCTTAACGTGCTGGTCTTAGGTCTGTGGTGCGGATTGTTCGTGTCGTACACCTCCATACTCACCTTTCTGTCAAGCGGTTTCAGCTGGGCTTATTTCGTGATGATCCTAATGATTCTGGTGGCGTTCATCTATCCGTTGTTTGGCAAGAAGCAGTTTTATTGTGCGCACGTCTGCCCTTTCGGCGCGTTGCAGCAATTGATGGGGTATTGTTCGAAGAAGAAGATTGGAATGAGTGTGAAGTTGGTCAAGGTGCTGAATTGGTTCCGTCGGGTTCTGTGGGTATTACTGATGGTATGCTTGTGGACGGGGCTCTTTTTTGAGTGGATGGATTACGAGCTGTTCACGGCGTTTCTGTTTCAGACCGCTTCGCCTGTCGTCATCGGGTGCGCTGTTGCAGTTGCGCTACTCTCCATCTTCATCCCGCGTCCCTATTGTCGGTTTGTCTGTCCCACAGGCACCCTGATTAAGGTATCGGAAATGAGCTTGTGAGTGGGGTACGCGGCAGGGATTGCAGCCGGCATTGCGTGCGGCGCTGACGCGGAGGGCGCTTGGACGCAAAGAGCGACCGAAGGAAGCTCCTTTGCGGCTTAGCGACCAAGGAAGCGCAAGCGCAATATAGGCGGAAAGCCCGACGGCGACGTTTGCGAAGAGGGGATAAAGGAGGCAGTAGGGACGCGACAGCTCGCGTCTTTACGTCCGAAAGGCAAGGAGCCGGGCCGCCCAAATCAGATAGAAGATAGAGAGGAAATGTTAATCGTTTTATAATAGGGCCGCATTTTATACGTTAAATATTATTTATGACCTTAAAATAATAAAAATGAAAGAAACCGGTATTTTATCCCTTGTTTTGGCCGTTGCGCTTGTTGCGCTTTCCATCGGTTCGATGTTTGGCCAAGGCAATGTTAAGCAAGAGTCAAATCAAAATTCAACAATTATGGAAGAAAGCGTGTACAATAATATTATGACGCGTGCATCGGTGCGCAAGTATCAGGACAAGGCGGTGGAGAGCGAGAAGATTGAGAAGCTGCTCCGCGCCGGCATGGCGGCTCCGTCGGCGGTGAACAAGCAGCCGTGGCATTTCATCGTGGTTACCGACAAGCAGCAGCTGAAAAACATTGCCGCTATTGCGCCCAATGCGGGGATGGCGGCTCACGCGCCGTTGGTGATTGTGGTGTGCGGCAATATGGATAAAGCCTTGCCCGGCGAAGCCCGCGGGTTCTGGATTCAGGACGCTTCCGCAGCCACCGAGAACATACTCCTTGCCGCCCATGCGATGGGTTTGGGGGCCGTGTGGACCGGCACCTACCCCAGCGAACAACGTTGCGCCGCCTACGCCAAGCTGCTCAACCTGCCCGACAATATCGTTCCGCTCTGTTCTATCGTAATTGGTTATCCTGCTGAAACACCGAAAGTCAAGGATAAATGGAAAACCGAAAACATCTCCTACAACACCTTTGGCGGCAAAGCCGGCGCTGATGTGCAAATCGCTCCCGTACCTGTCCCTGAGAAGAGTTTCAAGGAGATTGACATCACCAAGGAGTTCCGTGAAAACGGCTTCACCTTCTTCCACGGCAATGGCACGCACGGCATCCTGTTGGCAGCCGGCGACCGGAATGCATCCAATGCGATGACTATCGGCTGGGGTTCCATTGGAACGCTCTGGCAGCAGGACATGGTTTCGGTTTATGTGGCCGAGAAACGCTATACCAAAGGGTTCATGGACAAAGGGAAGTACTTCACTATCATGACATTCCCGAAGGAATACGGGCATGTGCTCGACTATATGGGATCGCACTCGGGCCGCGATGGCGACAAGGCGAAGGCGTTGGGATTGCACACCCTTTACACCGAGAATGGCACGCCCTACTACGAGGAGGCGGACATGGTGATAGAATGCGAAATCATGTACGCTGCGCCGTTCGACAAGGCGGCGTTCAAGGATGATCCAGCCAAGTTCTACTCCAAATCAACTTCCGGCGTTCATTCCCAGTATGTCGGCAAGGTGGTGAAAGCGATGAAGAAGCAGTAATGGGTGAATGGTCTAAGTTATGAAAAAGTACA
>ONXT01000154.1 GCA_900321845.1 uncultured Bacteroidales bacterium
TCGGCGACGTGTCTGGCAAGGGCGTCCCCGCCGCCCTCTTCATGGCCATGACAAGATCCGCCTTCCGCTTCCTCGCCGCCCGCGAGACACCCCCCGACAACCTCACCGCCCTCATCAACCAAGCCATCTCCGACGGCAACGAGAACAACATGTTCGTCACCCTCTTCATCGGAAAGATCAACCTGAAAACCAGGCACTTCGAATACTGCAACGCTGGACACAACCCCATCATCATCATCTCCCCCGACGGCACCAGCGAATTCCTGCACGCCAAGTCCAACATCGCAGCAGGCATCATCAGCGAGTTCGAATACCAGACTGAAGAGATGGACCTCGCACCCCACTCCCGCCTTCTGATCTATACCGACGGCGTCACGGAAGCGGAGGACAGCAGCAAAGCCCAGTTCGGCGACGAACGCCTGCTGGATTTCACACGCGCCATCACTCCCGATGAGAAACCGCAAGAAATTGTCAATCAACTTTATACAAAAATCAAAGAGTTCACGGGCGACGCCGTCCAAAACGACGACATCACCATTTTTGCCATCGAACTCGATTCATGAAAACCATCAATCACTTCATATTATGAAAGTCACTATCAATCAAGAAGAAAACAAGTACTCTGTAACCTTGGAGGGTCGCGTGGACACCACCAACGCCGACCAATTCCAGAAAGACGTAGCCGTACTAATGGAGGCCTCGCAACCGGACATAGAAATAGATTGCAGCGCCATGGAGTACACCTCGTCGCAGGGTTTGCGCGTCTTCCTGCAACTGCAGAAGAACGTCACCGCACACCAAGGGAAACTCGTGCTCACACGGATGCAGCCGCACGTCAAGGAGGTCTTCGACATCACCGGTTTCTCCAACATCATCAAAATCGTATAACAAATTGCAGGACATTATTTTACGACAATGAACTACATTTTCATCGTCAATGGCAGGCCCGACATTGCTGAACGCATCAACGCGGCATTGACGGAGCAACTTCGCGACTTGACCATCCCCTATCGGACCTACCACACGACCGGAGTGGGCGATGGGGCACGCTACGTGAAGATCTATTGCGACCTGCACCCCAAGGAGGAGGTCTGCTTCGTGGCCTGCGGCGGGTCGGGAACGTGCAACGAGGTGGCGTCGGGCATCGTCAAAGAGCCAAACAAGCGGATGGCGATCTTCGCCGCCGGAACCAGCAACGACTTCACCAAGTGCTTTCCCGACAGGGACTTCAACGACATCCGCAAGATGTTGGCCGGCGAAGAGAAGATCATCGACATCATGCGGGTGAACGACAACTACGCCCTGAACTCCTGCCAGATGGGGTTCGACTCGGTGGTGGCCTCGGAAGCCAATTATCTGTCGGAACTCGGGAAAAACAACCCCTATCGGAGAGGCGTGATCCGGGCCATTCTCACCTCGCGGTTCAACCGCATCCGCGTCGTCGCCGACGGCAAGCGCATCGGGCACAATTGGATGAACCTCTGCACATTGAACAACGGGCAGTATGTCGGAGGAGAATTTCGATGCGCGCCCTTGTCGAAATGCGATGACGGACTCATCGATCTCTGCCACATTCGCCCAATGTCGCTGCTACGATTCCTTTTCACCATGCCGAAATACCGCAAAGGCGAGCACGTTCATCCCGATCAATCTGCCCTGCGGAAGATCACCTACCGACAAGTACGCCACATAGAGGTCTCATCCAAAAAACTGATATCCATGTGTTTGGACGGAGAGTTGCTGCCCGGGACCCGCTTTACGGTAGATATCCTTCCACAGTCCATTCGTCTCGTTCTGCCCGCCCTGTGACGATTTTTCACTGCATGGCTTTGGTATCGAAAAAAAATTTGAAATAATAGAAAATTCTCCAAGTGTTGCTTTATTGCGAGCAAAGACTTGTAGTACTATTACTTCTCTTCAATTGCACATTTTTAATTCCTCTTTTCTATTTTTTTGTATATTTGCCCTTGATTTTTTGAGTAATATCTTAACCATATCGCCATCGTAAGATATTTTAGAAACACATTGTAAAACAAAGCATTAGCTATGTCAGAGCAAGAAATCGACCAATACAGACTGACCGACACGGAGGAGCCGACTGACGAGATGCTGGCCTATATCATGCACGAAGTGGCGGAAGAGGCGCGCCGAACGAATGAGGAAGCTATGGATCGGTATTTTAATGAAATAAACGATATTTACCAGCAAAAGTATGGGAAAAACTGCAGCTCCATCAGATAGAAAGCCCATCTTGATTGTGGTGGCCGGACCAAATGATCAAACACAACGTTGAAAACATGCCCGAATGGGCTTCGGAAATATGCAATGAATCATAATTAAAATAGTATAAAAAGAACAAAAGAAAAATTATAAATAACATATTGTAAACCAAAGCATTAGCTATTATTTCGCGTTCGACGAAGTCTCGCAAACAAACATTGAACCACAGAAATAA
>ONXT01000156.1 GCA_900321845.1 uncultured Bacteroidales bacterium
GCAGAAGCACAAACACCCTACAAGCCTTCAAAATAAACAATAGCTTCTCCATACACACAATATCCTGAAAAGCGGGATTATCCCTATTGGTTTGGCAGAAACAAACTCTCACGTTCTTCATCAGCACGATTCCCGACGACTTGATTTCCCTTGTAAGATTATAGAAATAAAGTCATCCATCTTAAATAAAATTTTCGTATATTTGCCCGCTTAATTTTAGCCATTGCAAAATGGAAGAAAACGAAGATTTTAACAACGACTATAACGACAACGAGATAGATGAGCTGGTCAATCAGTTCAAGGAGGCGGTGGATGCGAAGTCCTCACGTTTTTTTGACTCCGACGACTTGGAACTGATTGCAGATGAACTGATTGCACGCTTCGAATTCTTTTATGCGAACGAAGCCGTGGAGTTGGGAATCCGCCTTTACCCCAAGTCATTCGCGTTCCGGATCCTGAAAGTGAAGAAACTCATTATGGAGTTGAAGCTGGAAACCGCCAGCAAGGAACTGGACAAGATAGAGGACGAATTTCCGCCCTCCGCGGAGTTTTACTTGGAGAAGGCTTTCTTTTTCAAAATTTCAGGAAAGGATGACGCCGCCCTTCCGCTATTGCAGAAGGCATACGAAATGGAGCCCGAGAATCCGGAAATCAACTTCATGCTGGGCGGCGAATACGTGAAGAACCTTCAGTTCAAAAAGGGCCTCCAACTGGTGATTTACGCCTTGGAAGAGGATGATGTGATGGAGGAGCAGCTCTTCACAATCTCCTATATTTTTGAAGACATCAGCCGTCCCGATGCCGCAGTGGACTTCTTCCGCGCCCTCACCGACCAGTTCCCGCTGAGCAAGGCCTCATGGTTCGCCCTCGGCCTGGCATTGGGTTGGCAAAAGGAGTTCGAGGAGTGCATTGATGCGTATATGAATGTCATCAGTCTGGACGAGGAGTCATCGACCGCCTACTTCAACATCGGCAATGCCTACTACGACCTGCAGAAATACGAGGAGGCGATCCACTACTATCAGGAGACTTTGCGCTGGGACGAGAACGACTTCCATGCGATGTCGGGGATTGGCGACTGCTATCTGGAACTGGAACAATACGATGCCGCACTCAACTACTATCATCAGGCTTTGGATATCGAGCCCAACACGGTGGATGCCATCATGGGCTGTATCACTGTGCTGCGCGACACGGGGCGAGAGGCCGAAGCGGAGGCATTCATCAAAAAGTCCTTCACGCTGAACCCGCAGAGCTTTGAACTGCTGTTCGGCATCCTCCCCTACTTTCAGGAAGAGGAACAGATTGAGAAGCTCAAAGAGCTGGTTCGCCTGACCATCGAGCAGGTGGACAACAAGGAGGATTTTTTCAGATACTTCACCTCCTACTGCTGCGCCACTGCGGACTTGCGCAAAATGGGCATCGACATTCTGGAAGAATACCTTGACAACGAAGACCTCACCTACGCGATTCCCTATTTCCTCGCTGCACTCCACTACCTTTCAGGCAACAACGTCAAAGGATACGAATACCTGCAAAACGCTCTGCTCATCAACTACAACGGATTCCGCGTTTTTCTCGCACTCAGTCCGGAACTCGGCAAAATCGAGGAAGTGCA
Organism: uncultured Bacteroidales bacterium; assembly: GCA_900321845.1. Lineage (GTDB taxonomy): Bacteria > Bacteroidota > Bacteroidia > Bacteroidales > WCHB1-69 > UBA1756. The sequence goes on from ONXT01000156.1 coordinate 1,619, forward strand.
GCGACTGATTGAAATCTACAGACCGAACTGACGATATTTAGGATTAGAAGACGAATGAAATAACAAAATATATTACAAATTTAATCCAAAAAAAATGAAAAAAGTATTATTCATCATGGTGTGCATCTATCTGGGAATCAGCCAGATATTTGCCCAAAACATGCGTGTGGTCTCCAATGGGACCCAACAGCTGACATTGAAAATCGATGCGAAGACCTTGCAGGTGAGCGACTTCACCAACGAGGCGGGCACTTTCTCAAAGGTGAGCATGGACGGCTACCTCTCCTCCACCGAAGTGGGGATGCCGCAACTGCCGGTTTACACGCAAATGATTGAGATTCCGCTTTGCGGAGACATCCACGCGACCGCCACAGCCGGCTCCGTAAGAACTTACAACGCGGCCGATTTGGGCATCACCAACCCGATTTTCCCCGCACAACCCGCCTACCACAAATCCTACGTCGGAGACCGCAGTTTTGTGAAGAACGAAGCCGTTTACAACACGAACGCATTCTGCGGCAACGAGTTGGCAAGAGTGGAGAAAAACGGGATTTTGCGCTGCAACAACCTTGCAACCGTCTATATCTCCCCCGTCCAATACAATCCGGTGACCAACGAAATCAGAATCTACGATGACATCACCGTGGAAGTGACCTACGACGATGTGGACATGGATGCCACCCGCCGGATGAAACGCGTCCATGGCAACTCGCAATTCACCGCTCCTGCAGAGGTCATCAACCCGATGCAGATTGAACGCGACGCCCTCACCAACGCCCCCATCAAATACTTAATCATCGCCAATGACATGTTCAACGGACAACTCGACGACTTCGCCAACTGGAAAAGAAGAAAAGGGTTCATCGTTGACATCGCCTACACGGGCACCATCGGCACGACGACCACCGCCATCAAGAACTACCTCCAAGGGCTGTACGACAACGCCACCGCAGAGAATCCCGCCCCGACCTACGTACTGCTCGTAGGCGACCGCGCTCAAATACCCGCCTATACCGGACAAGCCGACAACGGTCACATCACCGACCTCTACTACTTCACTTGGACCGGCAACGACAACATCCCCGACTGCTACTACGGCCGTTTCTCCGCTCAAAACGCCAGCCAACTGACCCCGCAAATCGACAAGACCTTGATGTATGAGCAATACACCATGCCGGATCCGAGTTACTTGGACAAAGCCGTGCTTGCAGCTGGTGAGGACGGTGGAAGAACCGGTGACTATGGCTACTCACATGCCGACCCCGCTATGCACTACCTCGAAGACAATTATGTCAACTCCAACTACGGCTACACGGAGGTACA
>ONXT01000243.1 GCA_900321845.1 uncultured Bacteroidales bacterium
GTCGGCCGTGTTGGGATTGATGCGCGTTTTCCCGATGAAGGTGTTGTTGAAGGTAACGGTGGCTTGTCCCGGCAGCAGGTTGTACTTTTCGTAGCCCGACAAAGTGGCTACGAGGTAGGTCTCGTCCGACAGCTTCGGAATGCTGTAGTAAGTGTATTCTGCATTGATGGTATAGTCTTTTAGATCAATGAGTTGCACTTTGCCATTGCCAGGAATGTCGTAGGGGATGGCGATGACATAGTTGACGTGCACCTCCTGCATATCCACATCCACAAAATTGTTCATGCTGATGGGGGCTGGTACAGTCTCAACACCTGCTGTCGTTGCCAATTCATCAACGTATCCTTCTTCGGCAGCATCCGCCTCCACAACCTCGTACGCAACAGCATTGCGTGCTAGCGCGTTTTGTTTGCTATAGCGTTGTCCAAACACCTGAAATCTCAGAAACCATGTCGAGAACACCGGCGCCACAGAGGTCTTGTTGGGGGTGGCGTTCGACAGGGTGAGCATGGTGTGGGTCCAGTCGAGGCCGGTGAATTGTTGCACTTGCGCCTTGGCTTGCAACGTCACTTTCGGCTGCATGTCGTGGATGTTAAGGTCGTAGCAGGGCATCCATGAGGCGTTGTTGGTGAAGTAGGTGATGGTGAATTTGGTGGTGATGTCCTTGGGCACGCTCACCGACAGATGAAGCACGCCGTTCTGTTGTTTGCCGGAAGTCTCGTCTTGCGCAATCTGCTGGTTCAGACGCTGAATGGTCTGGTTCAGCTCCTTGATTTTGCTGTCGCACTCATCGATCTTCTTCAATAATGCATCTGCCTTTGATTTGTACAATTCCATGTTGGCGTTGATGTCTGCCACCGATACGGTATGCTCTGTCTGTTGCATGTTGTGGAGCGTGCCGTCTTTGAGCATTTTTAGGAGATGTTCATTGATGTCAAGGTCGTTCACCACCTCCGTGTGTTTTTTCTCGTAGTACTTCAACGAGTCTTTCATCCGGTTGATGCGGGCGTTGTCTTTGGCGGGGGTGAGGAAGTCGGTGGAGAACTCGGTGGAGGAGATGAGCACGCCGTTGGCGGTGACTTTCAGACTGCTGGTTTCAATGTACGGGCTCAATCCCGTGATAATCACCTCCTGACTGCCGCTCTTGAGCGTGGCGGTGGCGGTCTGCGTGAGCGTGGCGCCAGAGAGATAAACCGTGGCTTTTTCCACCGTGGCGTTGGTGGTGGTCTGTGCCTGCACGCCGATATAGGAAAGCAGCATGACAAGGGTGAGGGTGATGATTTTTTTCATGATGGGATGATATTTGGTAAATGTTTTTGCAAAGGTATAAATTATTCTAACGATAGTTCCCCTAAATCGACAGCAGGAAAATCGCCGGTTGTTTGTGAAGGTCAATCGGCTTCTTCTTCCATTGGGCAATGGTCTGCGATATGATCATTTCGTTCTCGCAGGTCAGGTTCGCGGCAACGCACAGCCGGAGGTTCGGCGCGCAAACCGACAGTATTGACTTGAAAATGTGGTTGTTGCGATAGGGCGTTTCAATAAAGATCTGTGTCTGTTTGTACTTCACAATCTGGCTCTCCAAAACTTTCAACCTTCTTTCGCGGTCGGGTTGCTCCGCCGGCAAGTAGCCGTGGAAGGCGAAGTTCTGTCCATTAAAGCCGGATGCCATCAGCGCCATCACGATGGAGCAGGGGCCGATGAGTGGCACCACCTGTATGCCCAGCCGATGCGCCTCTGCCACCACCAAATGCCCGGGGTCGGCTACGCACGGTACCCCCGCATCGGAAATCAACCCCACATTGTTCCCCTCCAAACACGGCTGCAAAAACGACTTCACATCCCAATTCCGGTTGTGCTTGTCCATCAGGAAAAACGTCAGGTTGTCAATCGGCGTTTCAATGCCGAGTTTTTTCAAAAAACGCCGTTCAGTCCGTTCGTCTTCTACAATGTAATAATTTATTTCGTTGATAATCCGACTGTTGAATGCCGGAAATACCGCCTCGAAATCGCTTTCCCCAAGCGGTGAGGGAATAAGGTATAATTTTGCCATATATATTATTTTCTAATTGATATCTCCATTCTCTTAAAACCCAATAAAGTAGCCTATCAGTCCTACAATCAGCCCGAAGACGACGTTGATGGCTTTCATCATCAGGAAGCTCTTGCGGGAGTAGGCGAGGAGCGGAAGCGCGCCGTGCCCGTCCTGCACCACGGAACTCGCCAGCAGGATGCTGAACGGAATAGCCCCGCTGAAGTACATCACAACGAATACCAAGTGTGGCCCCGATTCGGGAATGATGCCCAGCAAGACGGCGAGAAGCAGCAGCGCCAGTGTCGCCCATTTGTATTCCTCAATCAGCGCGTTCACGTCCCAGAAGTGGTAAACGGCGCCCAATACCAACAACACGCCCAATGTCCACAACAGCACCGACAGGAAGTGCTTTTTGATGACGTGCTCCCAAAGGTGCTCCTGTAGGAAATGCTCGGGCGAGAAGGCGACGATAATCAGTGTGATGATGGCGATGATGCCGAACAGGATGTTTTCCCACGAGAGCACTCCATGGTGGTGCGCATGGGCTTCCACCTCATGGTCTGAATGATAGGTCGGAATCAGCGTTTCGTGTGCGTGGGAAAGCTCGGCGGTGGCATGTTCGCATTCGTGTTCACACCCGTGTCCACATTCGTGTTCGTGTTCGTGTGTTTCGGTTTGTGCCCTTTGGTGCCCGAGGTCTGGCATTGAGCCGTGTTCGTGCGAGAGCGTGCCGGTGGAAAGGGCGATGAGATAGACCACCAGCCCGAAAATGAGTGTGGCACGGGCGAACGAGATGTTCTTGATGTTGGAGAAAGCCAGTTGGATTTTGCTGTGACTGTGATGGTTTTCGTGGATTTCAAGGGTGTGCGTGTCTTCGGCGTAGAATGATTTGTGTTTGAAAACGAGGTCGGTGAACACGCCCGCAACGATGGCCACCACGAGAAGGACGGCGCATAGCATCAGCGTTGCCTTCGGACTGATGGAGAACATGATGAACGCTTCATCGCCGAAGGTTGCGATCATCCCTGCCACCAATGCACCGAAGGTCATCAACTTATGGGTGTAGAGCGACACAATGGTGAAGCCGCCGATGCAGCCGGGAGTCAGCCCCAGCA
>ONXT01000157.1 GCA_900321845.1 uncultured Bacteroidales bacterium
GACGGCACCAACCTCGAACGCAACCTCTATCTTTCCACCCAGCTGATTGACATGGATTTGGCCATGGTGATGGCGCTGAATATGAGCGATGAGCTGGAAAAAAGCGGCGACAAACTCGATATTGAACAGTTGTCGCACCTGCTCGGTATGCCGATTATTCCGACTACCGGCCGCAACGGCAAAGGCATCGACACCCTTTTCAATGCCATCATCGCGGTTTTTGAAGGACGCGAGAAGCATGCCCGCCACATCCACGTCAATCATGGACAGATTCTTGAACAACAGATTGACCTGCTGCGTGAAGAGCTCTATCATCACGGATTTAGCGATGAGATTTCCACCCGTTTCCTGAGCATTAAGCTCTTGGAGAACGATAGCGAGATGGAGAATTTTGTCCAGACCAAGGACGATGACGGTAGCATCATGAAGTTGCGAGCGAGTATTGCCAATGAATATCAGGAGCGTAACGGGCAGGACATTGAGAGTGCCCTGACGGATGCAAAATATGGTTTCGTGCGCGGTGCCCTGGCTGAAGTGTATCAGAAAAACGAGAAGAAAAATTCCCATCAGACGAGCGACAAGATTGACTCTGTGCTGACGCACCGCTGGCTCAGTTATCCCATCTTTATCGTCTTTATGTTCATCACCTTCTTCTGCACTTTCTTCGTGGGACAGTACCCGATGGACTGGATAGACGCCCTGTTCGGGTGGCTTGGCGGACTGGTTGAGAATTCGATGGATGAGGGGCCGCTGCGCAGTCTGTTGGTTGACGGAGTCATCGGTGGTGTGGGCAGCGTTGCCGTGTTTCTGCCTAACATCTTGATTTTGTACCTCTTTATTTCCTTTATGGAAGATAGCGGGTATATGGCCCGCGCCGCCTTCATTATGGACAAACTGATGCACAAGATGGGGCTGCACGGCAAGAGTTTCATCCCGATGATTATGGGGTTCGGCTGCAACGTGCCTGCCATTATGGCAACGCGCACCATCGAGGACCGCAAGAGCCGGCTGCTTACGATGTTGGTCATCCCGATGATGAGTTGCTCGGCGCGTATTCCCACCTACGTGATTTTGGTCGGGGCGTTTTTCAATCGTTACGCTGCATTGATACTTACCGGACTTTATATCATTGGCATGATTATGTCTGTGCTGATGGCCAAACTGTTCAGCCGTTATGTGGTGAAAGGGGAGAGCCTTCCTTTTGTGATGGAGTTGCCTCCCTATCGTCTGCCAACGGCCAAGGCGGTGGGACGCCACACGTGGGAAAAGGGCAAGGAGTACCTCAAAAAGATGGGCACCATCATTCTCGGTGCTTCGATCATTGTGTGGGCACTGGGCTATTTCCCAAACCACGACCAATACTCAACGGCGCAGGAGCAGATGGAGAACAGTTATCTCGGCAAGGTTGGCAAGACCATAGAGCCGGTGATGCGCCCCTGCGGCTTCGACTGGCAGCAGAGCGTTTCGCTGCTTGCGGGTGCGGCGGCCAAAGAGGTGGTGGCCTCCACGATGGGCGTGCTCTACAATTCGAGCGATGAGGAACTGGATGAGGAGGATGACAGTCTGCGGATTTCACAGTTGGTGCGCAGCAATATGACACCACTCTCCGCCGCCTCCATGCTCATTTTCGTATTGCTGTATATGCCGTGCATCTCCACCATCATCGCCATCAAGAATGAGAGTGGCAAGTGGAAATGGGCGATCTTCACCGTCTTCTACACCATCGCGCTGGCATGGGTGATGAGTATGCTGTTCTTCCAGATTGCATCACTGATTGTTTAGTTGATGATTGCCTTGTAGTGAATAGAAATCTCTGAACAGCGGATTGTGATTTTGTTGCATCTGCTTGTTGAATCTACAAATCAACAAGTCGTCGATTCAACAAAAAGCAGTATCTTTGTGCTCTCGTTGAAAGAAACGTGAACTATTTTAACTCATTAACTATCAGAACAATGAAGAACTTTTTTGGAACTTCCCGCGGTGAGTTTTTCGCCACCATCACCCTGCTTCTTTTGATTCTTGCCTCGTTTGTCTTTTTTTTCACTTATGATAAAAAGCGAGTGCTCGAGACGGATTTCACCGAATTTAGGCATAAAGTGGACGAATTTTATGCCCAGCAGCAGTGTTATGCGGATTCGATGGCGGAGGCGCGTGCGGCCCGCGATTCCGCATTCGCCCGTCGTTATGCACAGAGTAGGAATCACTTCTCCCATCATTACCCGAAATACAAAAATCAGTATCAATATTCTAATTATCAATATGATACAACTAAGCTGAGGCCGCTTGATAAGAAAAAGTCCTATTCAATCCCCCAGGTGGATCTCAACGATTGCGATACCTCGGACATCATGCGTGTGCCGCAATTCGGTAGCAAGCGTGCCCAGAAAATCGTGGAGTATCGCAAGAAATTGGGTGGGTTCCATTCTTTGAACCAATTGCACGAAATCTATATCCTTCAAAATGTCGATTTAAAATATTGCGAGAAGTATTTTTATGTCAATCAGCAGGAAATCAAGAAAATACATGTGAATAGCGCCTCTTACAAAGAGATGGTTTCGCATCCCTATTTCGATGCTTATTTGGTGAAGACGATTTTACAGTATCGCGCACAAAATGGGAAAATAAAGGATTTGCAGGAGTTCCGGCAGGTGACGCACGCATACGCAGAATTGATGCAAAAACTAAGTCCCTATCTTGCGTTCGATTGAAATTTATTGTAAATTTGCAACTTCAATTTAAAGTTTGTTCTTATGAAAACTATATTTTGTAACATCGTGACAATCATTGCATTGTTGCTTTTGGGATGCGTTGAGGTTTCAGCGCAGGATTGCTATCAGCCCTATCCTTTGGAGGAGGTTTTCGGCACCCCTTCCGTAGATAATATCACGACCAACTCGGCTACGCTTCATTGGTATGACCCGAACTTGGAGATGGATCCGACCGCACAGCTTCACTGGATAGTGCTCTACTCCACGTCCAACCTCACGAACCCGAACCCCGCCAATGGCACGCAGGTCAATTGCAATGCGACCGATCCCATGGATGTCAATTGCAACTTGACGGGTTTGCAGCCAGGGACTGCTTATAATTGCTATATATGGACATCGTGTTCCTCCACCTCGATCAGCGAGGAATATGCAACGATTTCTTTCCGTACCGCCTGTGCCACCATCTCTGCCCCATACAGTGAGGATTTTGAAGGCTATACCTCATTCGCCCAGCCCGACTGTTGGATGTTCGCTGAAACCTCTGTCTCCGCCGGCCATACGTTCCCACTGGTTAACAACATTGGCGCAGCCCGCGCACTCAACTTCCGCAACCAGACTTGTGCCGCCCTTCCGACCCTCTCAAATTCAATCAACACGCTGAGAATCAGCTTCTCCGCTATGACTGATGCTGCCGGGACTGCCATCGTCGTTGGCGTGATGAGCGATCCGAATGATCTTTCCACCTTCGATTCAGTTGGTTCGGTGACACTCAGTTCCACCTACGCTTGGAGCAATCATGAGATCCATCTGAACACCTATTCCGGTAGCGGTCACAATATCGCTTTCCGCTATTCCGGAAGTTCCAATCAGAATTTTTACATCGACGACATCCACGTTGTAGAAATGTCGGGCTGTTTGAACCCCGTCAACCTCACGGTGTCGAGCCTGTCGGCTAACCAAGCGACAATTACTTGGACGGAGTCGGGTACCGCAACCCAATGGCGCACGCTGATTTCCACCAGCCCCATCACCAACTTCAACAACCAGAATCCACAAACGGCCTCTTACCCCAGTTATAATGCGAGTAATCTGCTGGCCAATACGACCTACTATTTCTATGTTCAGTCGGTTTGCGGCGGCAACGAATACAGCGACTGGTCGTCCCTGGCATTTACCACTGAATGCGGCGTAAGCGTCCTTCCTGCGTCTGAGGATTTCGTCTATACGATTGGCGGAGCGCTGCCATCGTGCTGGGACAAAGTCCTGGTTGCTGGCTCCGTCGGCTTGAGCGTGACCAGCGGCGATGCCACCATTATGCCCCAGTCGGGTACCGGCATGATTCAATTGAACAGTGCCATCGCCCAAAGCGGGGCGCAAATCCGTCTGGTTTCCAGCGCCCTCTCAACGATGGGTGCCTCCGCTTTGGATGTCAACTTCTGGTGGTTCCACGATTTGGCTGCCCCGTCCGCTACGAATGAAGGGGTGCGCTTGCAGTACTCTTTCGATGGAACCAATTGGACGAACAGCTCCCATGGCCAAATTCTCCGCTATAGCGACATCTATACGGGATGGACTGAATATCACGTAATCATTCCCGAAGTAGGTAATCATTCTCGCGTCTATGTCGGCTTCTTGTTCACCTCTGGACGTGGCAGCAACTGCTATCTCGACAATGTCACTTTCCAAGCCGCTTCCGGTTGCTACACACCGGCCGGTTTGGTGGCCTCTAACGTACAAGGCAATTCCGCCGATTTCACGTGGACGGAGGTCGGATTTGCAAATTCCTGGAATCTCGTGATTTCGGAAACGCCGATTTCCGATTTCTCCTCCCAGACTCCGATTACTGTTAATACAACTTCCTATTCCGCTAATAATTTGAATCCGCTCACAACCTATTATGCTTATGTTCAGGCGAATTGCTCCGCCACCGAGCATAGCAACTGGTCTCCCGCCGTTGTATTCACCACGGGTTGCGGCGACATCCTCTACCTGCCTTACCGCGAGGACTTTGATGATTATGGCACCTGCTCTTCTGCTTTCCCTGAATGCTGGACCCGCCCGATGACCTATACCTATTCTGCCAACGGGTGCACCACCCCTTCCGCCACCGACCTATCCGCCTTCACGGGAGGAAAAAGCCTGCTCTTCTGCTCCGCCTCCAACGGCCAGATCTACGCCATCACTCCCGGTATCGCCGAGGACATCAGCCATGTGGCGATGACCTTCTTCCTCTATTTTGAAAACCAGCAGCTTTCGGGTACGATGGAAATCGGCCTCATGAGCGACCAGAGCGATTATGCGACTTTCCAATCGGTTGAAACCATTACGCCCACTTCGCAGGGACAGTGGACTTGCCACAGAATCTCCTTCGCCGATGCCGCTGTCACCGGCACGGGTTACCATATCGCTTTCCGTCATACTGGCGCTTCCGACTTGCGCTATTGTCTTGTGGACCAAGTGATTATACAATATGCTGCCGGTTGTTGGGATGCAGTGAATCCAGTTGTCAGCAATGTGACTGGCAATTCTGCCACCATCTCCTGGACCGACATCAATGATCAGCCAGCAGACTGGCATCTTAAAATTTCCGATGTTCCGCTTGCGAATATGAACAATGCCGCCAATGTGCTGGATACGGTCATCCATGCCACGACCTTTAGCGTGGATTACCTCATCGGCAGTACTACATATTATTATTATATTGCTTCCGATTGTGGCAACAACCAAGTGAGCAACTGGGTAGGCGGCGATTTCACAACGGAAATCTGCAACTGCTATTTGACGTTGCACTTGCAGAACGTCACCACTAATAGCGCTTGGAACGGTGCACGAATCGCAATGTATCAAGGTGGATCGCAAATTTGCGTGGCCACGGTTCCTAACGGGCAGTGGTCGTTCGATACCTTGATCTACACCTGTTCCGCCGCCCCGATAACCTATACCTTCTTTACGGGAACATACGAGGAGGGCTATTCTTTCCAAATTGTGGATAGCGAGAACAATACGCTCTACTCCCACCCAGCCGACCAGACGATGGCAGGAGGAACGTTCCTGACTGCTTCGCCCGTCTGTGGTGCGGATTGCAGTGAAGCACCCGTGCTGACGGCAACCAATAGTGGCGGTCATGCCTCGCTGACGTGGACTGCCATCGAGGATGCCTCAAGCTATGTGGTCTATCGCGACAACCAACAAATCGCATCCTATATTACTACAACGCACTATGTTGATGGTCAACCGCTTACGAATAGTGCTTGTTACACGGTGGCTCCAGTTTGCATCACGGGTGAAGGAACGATTTCCAATAGTTCTTGCGTCGTGGGAATAGACGATTACGAGAATGATGCCGCTTTGAAGATTTATCCGAACCCTGCGCACGAAAGTCTGACGATTGTTTCGGAAGAACCCTTCAGCCGAATTGAAATCACCAATATGCTGGGGCAAATCTGCTACAGTAAAGCGGTTAACGAAACGCAAATCGCCATCTCACTTTCCAATTTCAATGACGGTATGTATCTGCTGAAAGTCTGGAACGGCAATCAGTGGATCGTGCGTAAATTTGTCGTGAAGAAATAGGCGCGCACAAACGGTTCAACAGATATGCAGACGCTTGCTGATAAGGTGATGAAATTCTGCAGCTATCAGGAGCGCAGCCGGTTGGAGGTGCGCCGCAAGATGGCCGCATTGAAGATGCCACCAGCCGAGGCCGAAAGGTTGCTGGTGGATTTGGTTGAGATGAATTTCGTCAGCGACGAGCGTTTCGCCGAGAGTTTCATCCGTGGAAAGATGAACATCAAGCGGTGGGGAAAGGTTAAGATGAGGGTTGAGCTGCATCAGCGAGGAATCTCCGACGAGATCATCAATCAAAAATTTGATGAAATCGACGATGAACAATACTTCGCCAATCTACGTTATTTGGTTGAAAAATGGTCGCGCGAGAATCCGCAAGGGGAGAAGGTCAAGCTGATAAAATTCCTTTTGAGCAAAGGTTATGAGATGGGCGACATCAACGCAATTCTAAATAGTCATTAATAAAAATATATAGTATGTTGTTAGCAGATGAAATCAAGGAACTGTCAAAGAGACTCAGTGAGCTAAGGAGGTGTCTTTGACATTGATGGGAAGAAGAAGGAAATAGCTGAACAAGAAGAGATTACGCATCGTCCTGATTTTTGGGACGATCCCAAGAAGGCGGAGCAGATTTTCAAGAAAATCAGTTTTACGAAGTCGTGGGTGACCGATTTTGAGAAGGCGAGCGAGAAGTTCGACGAGTGTACGGTGACCTTTGATTTCTTCAACGAGGGCGATGCCACCGAAGAGGAGGTGGACAAAAGCTATCAGTCGGCGCTGAAAGCCATAGAGAAGCTTGAGTTCCGGAATATGATGCGGAATGAGGAGGATGCGATGAGTGTGATTCTGACGGTCAATTCCGGTGCGGGCGGCACGGAGAGTTGCGACTGGGCCGAGATGCTGCTCCGTATGTACATTCGTTGGGGAGAACGCAACAAGTACGGCATCAAGCTGCTCGACCGCCAAGAGGGCGATGTCGCGGGTATCAAGTCGGCAACGCTTGAGTTGGATGGGCCCTACGGTTACGGATATATGAAGAGTGAAAACGGCGTGCATCGTCTGGTGCGCCTTTCCCCGTTCGACTCCGCCAACCGCCGCCACACCTCTTTTGCCTCCGTGTTCGCGTATCCTATTATCAATGAGGATATCAACATTGAAATCAATCCTTCCGACTTGACGTGGGACACCTATCGAAGCAGCGGTCCTGGCGGCCAGAATGTGAACAAGGTGGAGACGGCGGTGCGGTTGCACCACGCTCCGTCGGGTATCATTGTCGAATGCCAGGAGACGCGCTCCCAACAGCAGAACCGCGAGAAGGCACTCCAAATGTTAAAATCGCAACTCTATCAGATTGAGTTGGAAAAGAAGAGGGAGAAAATCACCGAGATAGAAAGTAGCAAGAAGAAAATCGAGTGGGGATCGCAAATCCGCAGCTATGTGCTCCATCCGTACAAGATGGTGAAAGACCTGCGGACGCAGCACGAAACCTCGAATGTGAACGCGGTCCTGGACGGTGATTTGGACGATTTCATTAAGGCTTATCTGATGATGTTCAGCGAGTGATTTTTGTAATTCGTTGATTATTTTGATGTTGGAGCGTTTGGTCTTTTTTGAAAACGCTGCAGCCATTGGAAATGCTCATAAAATCGCTTTTTAGCCCCGCATAACAAAAAAAAAAAAAGTAAAAAATCAAGGGCGAAACTGTTTTTTTTTTAACTTTTTTTGGTTGATTTTTGCACCGTTGAAATCGGGAAAATATCCGGTTTTTAATCACCTTATTTATAGCAACTTATTGTTTTCACCTTTCGTAATTAAGCGTAATTATGGCAAATACTCTTTTAGACCCCCAGTCGGTATGGAACAAATGCTTGGCATTCATCAAGGACAACGTCAATGCTAAAACCTATGATATGTGGTTCAAACCCATCCAAGCAGTTTCATTGAACGACAACAAGCTGGTCATCGGCGTGCCTGGTTACGTTTATTATGAGTGGCTGGAAAAAAATGCGTATAAACTGCTCAAGACGGTGATTAAAAAAGAACTGGGTGAAAACGGCAAGTTGGCTTATAATATTATGATAACGTCTGACAAGGGCATTACCTTGCCGTCCAGTCCGGGGCAGCCCGCCAAGAACCCTCCGCGCAAACCCATCAACCCGTTTGAACAGCCGGAAAAAATCCCGAATCCGGATGTGCTTCCCGGGCTGCCTTTGCCGCAAATCCCCGACAATCTGGTTGAGACATTGAACTTCGACAATTTCGTCGAGGGAGAATGCAATCAGTTCGCCCGTCTGGCCGGTTTGACCATCGCTCAGGCCGCACCAGGCACCACCCCCTACAACCCGTTCTTCATCTATTCGAACACCGGTTTGGGAAAAACGCATCTCGCTAATGCCATTGGCTTGAAAATCAAGGAGAACTTCCCTGACAGAGTGGTCCTCTACGTCAACTCCGACATGTTCTGCCAGCAGTTTATCGAGGCAGCGCGCGCCGGAAACAAGAACGACTTCATTTTCTTCTATCAGAATGTGGATGTCCTTATCATCGATGATATTCAGTTCCTTGCGGGCAAGGAAAGAACGCAGGAGGCTTTCTTCCATATTTTCAACCATCTGCAGCAGAGGAAGAAACAGATCATCCTCACCGCCGACAAGTCGCCGGCCGAAATCTCAGGTTTCGAGGCCCGCGTTTTGGCGCGCTTCAAGTGGAGTTTGGTGGCTGAACTCACCCAACCGGATTACGAAACCCGCATCGCCATCCTGAACAAGAAACTGGAGAACAACGGCATCGAATTCCCGAAGGAAGTGACCGAGTACCTCGCACTTCGCGTGACCCAGAATGTGCGCGAATTGGAGGGCGCAATGATCGCCATCCTGGCACAATCCTCCCTGAATCACAGAGAAATCACCATTGATTTGGCGAAGGAAATGGTGGACAAGTATGTGCGAAGCACCGCCCGCGAAATATCCATCGAATACATTCAGAAAATCGTTTCCGATTATTTCAATATTCCCGTTGATACCATTAATACCTCCACCCGCCGCCGCGAGGTTGCCCAGCCTCGGCAGATCTGTATGTATTTTGCCAAGAAATACACCAAGCTGCCCCTGAGTACCATCGGCCACAATTGCGGGAACAAGGATCACGCGACTGTGCTTCACGCTTGCCGCGTGATCTCCGATCTGTATGAAACAGATAAAAAAATGAAGGCCGACATTGATGCCATCGACAAGAAAATGAAAATCTAAAAAAAAGAAGGGACGTAAAATTTTGCGTCCCTTCTTTTTTAGTCAGCGTTTCTAAAACAACAACTCCAATTGTTCGCCTTCACCACCGGAAGAGGATTCATCGGGGTTGTCTTTCTTTTGTTCGTCCACGTTGTCGAAAATCTCTTGCGCCTCCGCTTGAGCCAACTCCTCAAGGCTTGTACCCTTCAGCATGTCGTCATCCTCTTCCCCCACCTCTTCGTCGTTCATCTCCATCTCTTCCGGTTCTTCGTAGGGGAGCGGTTCCAGCCATTTCAGACTTTTGACGTGCCCCAGTCCGATTTTCTTTCCGCGAGCTTTGACTCCTTGAATTTCAACAAATTCGGCCACGGAAATCACTTCGGTGAGGATCTCCTTCGGGTCTTTCTTGTAGTACTTGACTTCCAATTGAGGGAGGTAATCCATTGAAACCAGCATCAGCTTGTTGCCTTTTTCCATTGGTATGAACTCGATTGGTTTCACGCTGGTCTGTGGGTTGCAGCGTTTGACGAAGTATTTGTCGTCTTTTTTGCTGTAATAGACGGCGGTGAGGATGCGGATTTCCTTGTATTTCTGAATGAGCTCGAGGTCGTCTTCAAAATGGGTGCTGAGTTCGTAGCCGGTTGTTCTGTAAACACCAGATTTATAGATGGATATGATTTTGTCGTCCTCTTTGAACTTGCCGAGCAGTTCGCCGCGCTCTTCGGTGTTGAGGCGCATGGTGATTTTGTCGAAATAGACGCTGAGTGCGGACAGGGTGGAGATGCCCTTTTGGCTCAATTCCACGCGGGCCACTGGATTGCGCGACAAGATGTTGCCTTTGGCGCTGCGACCCTTGATGGCAAGCGTGCCGAAGTCGAATTCGAGGTTCTTCTTCTTGATGCCCTTTTTCGGTTTCATATAGACCTTCACCTTTTCCGCCTCGCCGTTGGGATTGGAGGTGAAGTAGAGCACTTCGGTGCCTGCTTCGCCGGTGGTGAGGTCGTACTCCTTGTTGCGGGTTATGCCGCCCACGTTGAAACGCTTCACCATGGCCATGCCGCCTTTGCCTTTGGAATAAATCATGTTATAGACGGTGCGGTCGTCGTTGCGCTTGAACACCTCCACGTGGATGATGTTCTTGCCGATGAACTGCTTGTTGGTGACTTTGGTGACCATGAACTTTCCGTTGCGCAGGAATACGATGATGTCGTCGATGTCGGAGCATTCGCAGGCGAACTCGGTGCTGTCGTCCTTCTTGAGGGCGGTGCCGATGAAGCCTTCCGCCTTGTTGACGTACAGCTTTTCGTTCACGGCGGCGACATTCACCACGTCAATCGTGTCGAAGTTCTTGATTTCGGTTCTGCGTTCACGACCTTTGCCATACTTCTTCTTCAGTTGGAGGAAGTAGTTTTTGGTGTAGTCCACGATGTTGTCGAGGTGGTTTTGTGTCTCCTCGATTTGCAGTTCGGTATTGGCGATGGCCTCTTCCGCCTTCTTGATGTCGAATTTGGAGATTTTGCGTACCGGCTTTTCGCACAGCTTCAGAATGTCCTCGCGGGAGATTTCGCGCTTGAACAGCTTATGGTATGGGATGAATGCCTTTTCGATGTTGTCAATCTGGGTGTCCCACGAGTCGGTGTCTTTTTCCAGTTCCTTGTAGATTCTTTTTTCAAAGAAAATTTTCTCCAATGACATCCAATGCCACTGGCTTTCAAGTTCTTTCAGGAAAATCTCCAGTTGTTGTCGCAGTAGGTTGAGGGTGTTTTCGGTGTTGATGCGCAGGATTTCGGAGATGGACATTTTGACGGGCTTGCCGTTGTAGATGACCCACGGCATAGTTGCGTGCGACACTTGGCAGTCGGTGAAAGCGTAGAGTGCGTCGATGGTTTGGTCAGGGGAGGTGCCGGGCTGGAGGTGCAGCACGATTTCCACGTTGGCCGCCGTGTTGTCATCGATTTTGCGGATCTTGAGTTTGCCTTTCTCAATGGCGGGAGTGATGGATTTCTGGATGAGGTTGAGGGTGTTGGTTTCAAATGGTATCTCGTTGATAACCAATGTTTTGTTATCTTGTATGGTGATTTTTGCGCGGTTGATGACGCGACCGCCCTGTTGTCCGTCGTTGTATTTGCTCACGTCGATGTAGCCACCGGTTGGGAAGTCGGGGTAGAGTTGGAAGGGTTTGTTCTCAAGGACGGCGATGGAGGCGTCAAGCAATTCGTTGAAGTTGTGGGGCAGGATGCGGGTGGACATGCCGACGGCGATGCCCTGCACACCTTGCGCCAGCAGGAGGGGAAAGCGGATGGGCAGCAGGATGGGTTCCTTGTTGCGCCCGTCGTACGACACCTGCCACTGGGTGATTTTGGGGTCGAAGACCACTTCGAGGGCGAACTTGCTGAGGCGCGCCTCGATGTAACGGGCTGCTGCTGCACTATCGCCGGTGAAGATGTTGCCCCAGTTGCCCTGCGTGTCAATGGTGAGTTCCTTCTGCCCGAGAACCACGATGGCATCCTTGATGGAAGCATCGCCGTGTGGGTGGTATTTCATCGTGTTGCCTACGATGTTCGCGACCTTGTTGTAGCGTCCGTCCTCCAACTCGCTCATCGAGTGCAGAATACGGCGCTGTACCGGCTTCAGACCATCCATTACATCTGGGAGAGCGCGATCCACAATCACGTAGGAGGCGTAGTCCAGAAACCAGTTTTCAAACATCGACTGCACATACACCACATTGTGGATCTTTTCGTCGGTGTTCTCTACCGTATTCGTTTCCGTGGATTCTCCTTCATTCGTGTCTTCCACATTTTCAGTCTTTTCATCGTCTGGAAGCTGGTCCTTTTCTTCTTTCATGAGTCTGCTAATAATTCGGCCGCAAAGTTACGACTTTTTGCGCAAAATCCAGATGTCGGAAGCGCGGTTTTTTTTAACAACCGATTGCGAAAACGTTGTTCAGCATTGAGGTTGAGATTCCTACTATGTTTTTCTGATAACGGGGCAACATTTTTGAATTTTTAACGTATGAGTTACAGTTACTGC
>ONXT01000158.1 GCA_900321845.1 uncultured Bacteroidales bacterium
ATCTTGTGGCAGTCGCCTACGATGCCAAGGTCGGAAACGCCGAAAATGGGGGCGAATTTGTCCTTGTTGATGGCGATGATGAGGTCGGATTCCTCCATGCCGGCAAGGTGCTGGATAGCTCCGGAAATACCGATGGCGAAGTAGAGGTTCGGGCGGACGGTCTTGCCAGTCTGTCCCACCTGTACATCGTGCGGCATGATGCCTGCATCCACCATTGAGCGGGAAGAGGCAACCTCTGCACCCATCGTATCAGCGAGTTTTTTCAGGGTTTTGAAACCTTCGGTACTGCCTACACCACGACCGCCAGATACCAGAACTTTGGCTTCCGTGATGTCCATCTTATCCTTCACGGCTTTCACTTTCTTAATCAATTTGACTTTGAACTTGCTGGCGTCGAAAGTCGGATGAAAATCGATGATTTCGCCCTTGCGACTGGCATCGCGGTCCATCTTCTGCATCACGCCCGGACGAACCGTTGACATTTGCGGACGATGTTCGGTACACATGATGGTGGCCATCAAGTTGCCGCCGAAAGCGGGACGGGTCATCATCAGTTCCTTCTCCTCAGAGATTTCCAGCTTCGTACAGTCGGCAGTCAGACCGGTAGTCAGACGGGCAGACAAACGTGGACCGAGGTCGCGACCGATCGTGGTGGCACCAAACAGCAGGATGCTCGGTTTGTACTCTTGCACGATTTGGTAGATGGCCTGCGAGTATTGTTCGGTCAGATAATCCTTCAGTTCCGGGCAATCGGCGCAGATGACTTGGTCGGCACCGTATTCCACGAGGGTCTGACATTGGTTTTTAATGTTGTGGCCCAAGAACATGGCAACCACTTTTTCGTTGAGTTCCTTGGCGAGTTCGTTGGCTTTTCCCAGCAGTTCCAAGCCGACGGGCTGGATTTCGCCGTCTCTTTGTTCTACGAAAACAAAAATGTTTTTATAATCTGATTTATTCATGATTGCGATGGAATTAAATGATGAACTTTTCTTTCAATTTGGAAACGATGAGGCCGACAGCTTCTTCCGGGGTGACTTCATAAACCTCACCAGCGACTTTCTGCGGCTTGGTGAATGATTTCTTCACGCGGGTGGGTGAACCGTTCAGACCGAGTTTCTTTTCGTCAACGTCGATTTTGTCGGCGCCCCAGATTTCGATTTCGTGGGTGTCGTAAGCGTTGATGATGCCGGAAACGGTCATATAGCGGGGTTTGAAGGCAGGGGCGAGTACCGTGAGCACGGCGGGCAGCTCCACTTCCAGAATCTGGTAGGCATCCTCATCTTCCTTGCGGATGGTGAGGGTGTTCTTGCCGTCGTACTCAACGCCGGCTACGTAAGAAACCTGCGGCAGTCCGAGGTGTTCGGCGATTTGCGGACCCACTTGGGCGGTGTCGCCGTCGATGGCCTGGCGACCAGTGATAACGAGGTCGTAATCGAGCGTGCGGAGCAGACCGGCGATGGCGTTGGAGGTGGCCAGCGTGTCGGCACCAGCCAACTTTCTGTCAGTCAGTAAGATAGCGCGATCAGCACCCATTGCGAGGGCTTCGCGCAGAATGGCTTCCGCCATCGGCAGACCCATCGTGATGACGGTGACGTGCGCACCAAATTTATCTTTCAATTGGAGGGCCACTTCAAGACCTCCCTTGTCATCGGGATTCATGATGCTCGGCACACCATCGCGAATCAGCGTTCCTTTTACGGGATCAATCTTGATTTCGGTCGTATCCGGCACCTGTTTAATACAAACTACTATATTCATTTTTTTAATTATTTGATTAATCGTTGATTTGTTTATTGGTTGACTGTCATTGCTGCGAGAATCAATGTTGAAGATGGGGGCGAAAAACGTATCCCCGGTTGCTTCCTTCTTTTTAAATTTCCTGATTTCCATCACTTAAAAATTATCATTTGATTCTCCAAATCATTGGTCTATTTGAAGAGTTTCCCAGCAATAACCATTCTTTGAACTTCGGAGGTGCCTTCATAGATTTCGGTAATCTTGGCATCGCGCATCATTCTTTCCACCGGATATTCGCGAGTGTAGCCGTAACCGCCGTGGAATTGGACGCACTTGGTGGTCACTTCCATTGCGGTTTCAGCGGCGAACAGTTTCGCCATGGCTGCATCGGCGGAGAAGGGAACGTGCTGATCTTTCTTGAAAGATGCGGAACGAACCAACAGGCGGGCGGCCTGAACCTTGGTTTCGAGGTCGGCCATTTGGAATTGCGTGTTTTGGAATTGGGCAATGGAGCGACCGAATTGCTTGCGTTCTTTGGTGTATTTGACGGTGGCATCCATAGCGCCTTGGGCGATGCCGAGGGCTTGTGCGGCAATGCC
>ONXT01000059.1 GCA_900321845.1 uncultured Bacteroidales bacterium
CAGAACCCCGCGATGATGTCGGTGGCGATGGCGCAGTCGGGCACGAGTCGCTTGATGGTGGCAATCCGTTCCAAGTACTGCTCGCGGGTATAGACGCGTTTCATCCGTTTCAGCATGGAGGTGCTGCCGGCCTGCACGGGCAGGTGGATGTATTTGCATACGTTCGGGTATTTGGCAATCACCTCAATCAACTCGTTGGAAATGTCCTTGGGGTGGGAGGTGGCAAAGCGCACGCGCAGGGTGGGGGAGAGTTGCGCCGTCATTTCCATCAACTGGGCGAAAGTGGTGGTTTTCCCGTCTTCCTCGTAGCAGTAGGAGTTCACATTCTGACCTAATAGCGTTACCTCTTTGTATCCTTCGGCGAGGAGTTGGCGGGCTTCGGCGAGGATGGTTTGCGGCGAGCGGCTTCGTTCGCGTCCTCGGGTGTAGGGTACCACGCAGTAGGAGCAGAAGTTGTTGCAGCCCCGCATGATGGAGATGAAGGCCGACACGCCGTTGGTGTCGTAGCGAACCGGTGTTATATCGTCGTAAGTTTCTGTGGTAGAAAGCATTACGTCATAGGCGGATTCGCCAGTCGCGGCTTTTTCAATCAGCGCGGGCAGCGAGCGGTAGGCATCAGGACCGGCGATGAAGTCCAACGTCGGCTCCTCTTCCAGAAGCTGGTTCTTGATGCGTTCCGCCATGCACCCCAGCAGTCCCACCAACAATCCGGTTCTCTTTTTCTTCAGGCTGCCTAATTCGCGCAGGCGGGCGCGGATGCGTTGCTCCGCATTGTCGCGCACCGAACAGGTGTTGATGAGTATCAGATCCGCCTCGGATTCGTTTTCCGTTAATTGGTATTCAGAGGATAAAATGGATGCAACCACCTCACTATCAGCTACATTCATCTGGCATCCGTAGGTCTCTATAAATAATTTCTTCATAGTTGTTTATTGGGCAGCTCGTAAAAAACTGCGACTGTACTTCTTTTTTTCAAGGTCAAATTTTGAGTCTCGCAGGCGTTTCTTTAATTTCTTTTTCCTCCTCCCATTCGGGCCAAGCGTAGGGTTTGTCTTCAAGGTTGAACTGCCCTTTGTTGTAGCCGCGCATCCCGTAATAGTTCTTTTCGATTTTCTTCAAATCGCTTTCGTAATCGCCTGTAGGATAGAATGCTGGGAGCACTCCGCCGCGTTTGGCTCTGAAGTCGAGGTAGCCGAGCACGATGGGCACGCCGGCTTCCAGCGCGATGTGGTAGAACCCCTTTTTCCAGACCTTGGTGAGTTTGCGGGTCCCTTCCGGAGCAATCAGGAAAGCAACCTCATCCTGCTCTTTGATGTATTTGGCGGCGTATTGCGGGAAGCGTGCCGCATGTTTGCGGTCGATGGGCATGCCTCCGACTTTACGCAAAATCGGGCCGAGCGGCCAGAAAAACGCCTCTTTCTTGATCAGGAGCGTCGCTTTGAAGCCCATGTAGTTGATGCACATCGCCCCGATCACGAAATCTATGTAGGAGGTGTGCGGCGCAAACAATAGCACGCATTTCTTCAACTCCGGTGGCATATTAATCGTGTCGGTTTTGATGCCTATAAGTTTAAGTACAAAAGCATTGAACTTTCTCATCTTATTCTTTTTTGTTAATCGCTCATTTTCAATGTTTTAAATCCAATCAGCCTGTCATACGAGGTACCTTCTTCCTGCAAATAGAGGAAGATGATGTACTCGTTGTTGGTCTCCCAGTGATTCCCTTCAATGTAGGTTTCGTCAATTACATCTTTTTTCTTGTTGGGCACCCATACATATTGGTAATTGTAGAATCCCTGCTTGAGGAAGAGGCTCGTTTCCCACGAGTCAATCTGTTGGTTGTAATGTAGTTGCGCTTCCGGAAGGATGCGCCAGTCGGTGAGTTCGCCGAACACGTAGGCCTTGCCGCCCTCCATCGAGTATTCTGTGCGGAGGGTGAAATAGGTCTTCACGTACTCCTCGCGATTATCCCCCTCGAAGTCTTCGGTTTTATAGTAGCACTTGCCGTTGGCGGTGTTGCCGGAAACGTACGGACCGAAAGGCCTTGCCAGGTCTTCGAGCACGTAAGCCTGGTTCTCTTTGTTTTGATAGCCGACGGAGACGATGCGTGTGCCGTTGTATTTCAGGCTCTTCGTGTCAAAGGTGCGGAATTCGGATCCGCCGTCGAAGGCGTTGCTGTTGTCATCGTAGTCGAAATTGTATTCGCCAGGCTTTCCTGAGCGGTAGCGCAGCCCCATAATGGCCTTGTCCCACCTTCCGTTTTGGAGGATGGTGGCATGCAGATACTGGGCGGGGTTGCGGATAGAGTAAGCACCGGTATAAGCGATGAAATCAACCTCCTGCCTTTGATACATATAGGTGACGTCGGAGGCCTGTTTGACGGTGGCGGCTATGTCGGCGACCACCGGTTCCTGCACCACGAAGCGGCGGGTGAGCACCGGATTGTCCTGCGTGTCGTCATAGACGAACAGGATGTAGTTGCCCGATTTGGTGATGCGCATCATATCGCCGGGGAAAGACAACGAATAGTGGGTGTAGGGGGTGATGGTGTTGAAGGAGTAGCCGTATTCGGTGATTTCGTCCTCCATGAAACCATCGAGGTACTCAATCTGGTTCATCCCGTCGGGCTGCCAATCGTGCGTGCAGTGGATGAACGTGTATTTGTAGTAGGGGGAGTCATCGGACAGGTTGTCGAAAGCCAGCACCAACTTTTCGCTGCTGTTAAGGGTGATGACGGGAAAGCTGAACGGATATCCAGAGCGATAAAGTTCGACGCTGTGGATGCCGTCATCGTAAATCATATCGGTGAGCGAAATCTGGCTGAAATCTTGCGCAACCGATTGATTTATAATGATTAATAAGAATAGGAGAAAAGTGTGGAGATGCTTCATTGGCGAGTATAAATTGCTCGCAAATATACGATTTTAAGAGAAACGTGCGCATCCCTTGTCAAGAAATATTTATTAGCAATACGGGAAAGGAATAATTCTGATAAAAAAAAGACCGTTCTTTCGAGCGGTCTTTTTCAATATTGTAGTGAAATAAATTATTCAGCGGGAGTTTCGGTTGCTTCGGCTGCGGGGGCTTCTTCGCCTTCAGCTTGTTCAGCTGCTGCTGCTTCGGCGGCGGCCTGTTCGGCTGCTTCGGCTTCCTTGGCTGCTTGGGCTTCGGCTGCTGCTTGCAATTTAGCGGCGACCTTGGCTGCGATAGCTTCCTTCACCTTGGTCTCGGCTTCGAGACGGGTCTTGATGACTTTGCGTTGGGCATCGGCAGCTTCGCGTTTGATGTTGTTCAACTTGGATTCTCTTTCCTGTTTCCAAGCGTCGAATTTGCGTTGGGCGTCGTTTTCGGTGAGGGCACCCTTGGCGATACCGCCGCGGAGGTGCTTCATCAAGTAAACGCCTTCGTGTCTGAGGAGTGCGCGGGCAGTGTCCGACGGACAAGCGCCTACTTCAACCCAATACAAAGCGCGGTCAAAATTGATTTTTACTTCTGCAGGATTGGTCAGCGGGTTGTAAGTTCCAAGTCTTTCAATATAACTTCCATTCCGTGGTGCACGACCATCCGCAACTACAATGTGGTAAAAAGGTTGGTTCTTCTTACCTTGACGTTGTAATCTGATTCTTGTTGCCATTGTTATATTATAATATAGTGAATAAAAAATTGTGACCCCGGCGGGATTCAAA
This sequence comes from uncultured Bacteroidales bacterium, assembly GCA_900321845.1. Lineage (GTDB taxonomy): Bacteria > Bacteroidota > Bacteroidia > Bacteroidales > WCHB1-69 > UBA1756. Next base: position 3,687 of record ONXT01000059.1, read on the forward strand.
CCTGCAACCTTTTGATCCGTAGTCAAATGCTCTATTCAATTGAGCTACGAGGCCATCATTTTGGGATTGCAAATATACAACAATTTTGAATTGTGGAACGCATTTTAAATTTTTTGAATATTTTTTTTAACCTTGCGTAACTATTTGATTGATTGATAATTGTAATTGCGGATGAGAACACTTTCCCCTGTCTGGTCTTGAATGAGAGCTGTTTTTTTGGAAGTTTGTGGCTGTTTCATCCGCTAAAACGATGTCCCAAACCTGTCGGTTGAGTCGCCTGATGTCGGCTCGGTTTCCCATTTTCTTCCATTTCCCATCCCTAAAATTGGGGATGTGTACCCGATTTTTTACAACGGCGACTGTCATCTTTTTTATAACTTATTAAAAATCAATTATTAATGAGTGTTTTGTGCATACCTAAAAATAATTACCCTCTTTTGATTTTCGTTAATGGAAATGTTGTAATTTTGCAGCATAATAATAACCTATTAAAACAAAACAATTATGGCTTACAAAATTTCTGATTCATGTGTAGCTTGCGGATCTTGCGCAGGAGAATGCCCGGTTGAAGCAATTTCCGAAGGTAGCATTTATCAAATCGATCCCGACAAATGCATCGAATGTGGTGCTTGCGCAGCAGCTTGCCCGCAAGAAGCTATCAGCTTGGATGCCTAATCCGGAATGAAAATCAAAAAAAAAGCGGCTCACCAAAACGAGCCGCTTTTTTTTGTCTTCCGTTTCCCTATTTGAGGGAGGTGCAGTTGAGCTCCGTCATCTTTTTAGCCAGCGCCAAATCCACACTTTCCAACCGCTTGTCCAGCTGGGCACGCTCGGTTGAGTCCTTCACTGCGTTGTACTTTTCTGTCGCCGCATGGAACGATGTGTTCAGTTTGTCGTTCAGGTCGTTGCAGCTCTTTGCCGCTTCAATGGAATCCTTTATCGCCCCAATGGATTGGTTCGCGGCCTTGTACTCAGGACTCTTGCAGCCGGCAAAAAAAATGGTTGCCGCTGCAATTGCTGTAATGGTCAATAATTTTCTTTTCATAGTTTTATTCATTTTTCATTTTGATTCTTCTGATAATGGTGCATTCATCAGTCGCCTATTTCAGCCCTGAGCGTTTGAGCAGTGCGTCGATTTTGGGCTCGCGGCCGCGGAATCTGACAAACAGGTCCATCGCCTTCTCGGTGCCGCCCTTCGACAGGATGTTTTCAACGTACGAGTCAGCGACCTCCTTGTTGTAAATGCCCTTTTCTTGGAAGAGAGAGTAGGCGTCGGCATCGAGCACCTCCGCCCATTTGTAGCCGTAGTAGCCGGCGGCATACCCGCCTGCGAAGATATGTGAGAACGCGGTGCTGATGCAGGTCCCGTCCACCGTAGGCAGCAACTCCGTCTTCTTGATGGCGGTGCGCTCGCATTTCAGCACGTCTTTGATTTTGGACGGGTCGGCGGTGTGCCACATCATGTCCAACAGTCCGAAAGTGAGCTGGCGGCAGCAAGCGTAAGCGGCGTGGAAGTTCTCGAAGTCCTTGATTTTCTGCACCAGCGTGTCGGGAATCACCTCGTGGGTCTGGTAGTGGAAGGCGAACTTGTTGAGGAACTCCTTCTCCACCGACCAGTTCTCTAAAAGTTGCGAGGGCAGTTCCACGAAGTCGCGGGCGACGTTGGTGCCGGAGAGCGATCCGTAGTGTGCCTGCGTGAGCATGGAGTGCAGCGAATGGCCGAACTCGTGCATGAAAGTGCGCACTTCGTTGAATGTCAGCAGAGAGGGGTGGTCGGCGGTGGAGGGGGTGAAGTTCATCACCAATGAAACCAGCGGGCGCACATCGTTACCGTTCCTATCCACATACTGCTCGCGGAAGTTGGTCATCCAAGCCCCTCCGCGCTTGCTGTCGCGGGGGTGGAAATCCAAGTAAAGCACTGCCATGAACCGCTCGCCGCGGTAAACCTCGTAAACCTTCACGTCGGGGTGATAGACCTGTATCTTTTCGTTGGGTACGAAACGCAGTCCGAAGAGGTCTCCGGCCAGCCCGAACACGCCGTCGATGACGTTCTCCAATTGGAAGTAGGGTTTCAGCATTTCGTCGTTCACATTGAACAGCGAGGTCTTGTATTTTTCTGAATAATAGGCGAAATCCCAGCGTTGGATGGGCTCGTTGAAGCCGAGAGAGGAGGCGAAATCCTGCAAATCCTGCATCTCCTTTTTCGCGACGGGGTAGGCGGCTTTCAGCAGTTTGTTTTCAAGGTTATAGACGTTCTTTGCGTTCTCCGCCATGCGTTCTTCCAGCACGTAGGCCGCGTAATTCTCATAGCCGAGCAGCTTGGCCAACGAGTCGCGCAGTGTGACGATTTCTTTCACAACATTCTGATTGTCAAACTGGTCGTTGTAGGCGCGCGTGTTGTAGTGCATGTAGAAGTCCTTGCGCAGCTCGCGGTTGTCGGCGTAGGTCAGGATGGCGAGGTAGGAGGGCATGGAGAGGTCGAACACCCAGCCTTTCAGCCCTTTGGCTTCGGCTTTTGCCTGGGCGATGGTGAGGGCTGACTCGGGGATGCCGGCCAGCATGGACTTGTCGGTGATGTTGCGGGAGTAGGCATTGACGGCGTTCAATACGTTTTCGCCGAAGGTGAGCGAGAGGGTGGAGAGGCGCATGCTGTATTCGCGGAACTTCTCCTTGTCGGAGTCCGAGAGGTTGGCGCCGGAGCGGACGAACGCCTTGTAGGTCTCGTCGAGCAGCATCTGCTGTTCCTTCGTGAGGTCGCCGGGATTGTCATGCACGGCCTTGACACGCGCGAAGAGTGCCGGATCGAGGTGGATGTCGTTGGAGTAGGCGGTCAGCGCGGGACTGATGGCCTGGGCAATCTCCTGCATTTTGGGGGAGGTGTTGGCCTCCAGCAGGTTGAAGAAAACGCCCGAGATGTTGGAGAGCAGTTGCCCGCTGCGGTCGAGGGCTGCGATGGTGTTCTCGAAAGTGGGCAGCGCTTTCGCCGCCTTGATGCGGTAAATCTCCTGCTTCCCTTGCGCGAGGGCGTATCGGAAGGCGGGAAGGTAGTGCTCCTCGTTGATTTGTTCGAACGGCGGCGTCTGGTACGGAGTGTCCCATGGTTCCACCAAAGGGTTGTTCACCGGCTTTTCAACGTTTTGTGCATTCATGGTTAATATGCTTAAAATCAGTAAAATAATAAATAATCGTGGCTGTTTCATCCTTGGGATTTTTTGGTCGGCAAAAATAAATAAAATAACAGAATTATCCCCTTTAATCTTATAGGATTCATAATCACGGAATCTTCTACATCGCTTTGATTTTTACAAAATAAAATATTCACTATTTTTGCTAATAGTTTTGCTGTAATGCTTGCTATCTGTGCTAAGATTTTATCGGTCCGCGCTTGTATGCTCCCGGAGGGAGCAGTTCTCAGTAACCTCACATGCAATGTGGGGTAGCACAATGCCTCGTGAATCCAAGCGTGCCAGGGGTACGCGCTCTCATCACAAAATTGCTACTACAACATCTAATCCATCATACTGTCATGAGCTACATACAATCAATTTCCCATATCGATTCCGCACTTATCGAATACGCAGCCGTTTCATATAATGGACGAGATAAGGAGATGATAGTGAATTATATACGAAATCAGAAAGAACATCATAAAATTGTTTGTTTTGAGGAAGAATAATGTGCATTTTTGATAGAAAATGGCATTGAAATTAAGGAGGAGTATTTTCTCAAAGACTGCCGATTTTGAGAGCGCGTGCCCCAGGCACGCCATTGTCTGTACTACCTACTTCCTCCCCACACTGACGTGCGGGGTTATTGAAAATGGCTCCCTCTGGGAGCATTTAGGGATTATCCCCTTTAATCTTATAGGATTCATAATAACAGGCTCCTTTTTTTTACAAGATGTAAAGGAATAATTCCGAAGATTTATGTGTATCTTTGCCGCGTCATTTGAAATCCCTTTATGTAATGAAGAAAGTGCTTTTCACCCTCGCCATTGGCATTCTCGTTATTATATTCAGTTCCTGTGCCGTAAACCGCAAGAATGCGGGGCCTTTTAGAGCTGATAAGATGCCTCCCGAATTCTTCGCTACTTTGGACAGCATTATTAAAGAGGC
>ONXT01000159.1 GCA_900321845.1 uncultured Bacteroidales bacterium
CAGTACATTGCGACTTTGACGGACGCCAAAGGTCAACCGGTGGCTGTGGATGTTCTTTCAGAGAGTAAGGAATTGACTTACAATAACTTATTGGCCGGTAATTATAGTCTGAAGTTGATTGAGGATCGGAATGGCAATGGGAAATGGGATACGGGCAACTATCGTCGGAAATTGTTGCCGGAACGGATTATTGCATTTGATAAATCCATTACGATTCGCGGTTATTGGGAGTTGGAGGAAATCTTTGAGGTCGAAGACGAGAATAGATAGCGTTTCTCACTTCAGTTTCCACTCTTCAATTTTCATATCATCGCCGTTGAGGATGGCGATGTAGTTTTCGTAGCGGCTTGGGGCGATTTCGCCGTTGGCGACGGCTTCTTGGACTTTGCAGCCAGGCTCGTGGGTGTGCGTGCAGTTGTTAAATCTGCATTGGTTGTTAAAACTGCGTATTTCGCGGAAATAGTCGCGTATTTCGTCGGGCTTGTATTGGATGAGGCCGAACTCCTTGATACCGGGTGTGTCGATGATGAAGCCGTCGGCGACTTGGAACATTGCGGCGAAGGTGGTTGTGTGCTTGCCCTTGTTGTGTACGTCGGAAATCGCGCCGACACGCAAGTTCAGGTTGGAATCTATCGTGTTGATAATGGCGGACTTGCCTACACCGGAGTGTCCGCTGAAAAGCGACACCTTTCCGCTCATCAGCGATTTCAGCTCCTCAATTCCTGCACCCGTCTTTGTTGAAGTGAGTAGGGTAGGGTAGCCGATTTTCTCGTAGATCTGGCGGACCGCCTCGATATTCTCTTTTTCAGCTTCCGAGTAGATGTCCATCTTGTTGAAAACCAAGTGGGTGGGAATTCGGAAGCCTTCGGCGGCGAGCAGAAAACGGTCGATGAAACCGAGTGAAGTGCGCGGCTCTTTCATCGTTACAACTAAAAAAGCCTGGTCGATGTTGGCTGCGATGATGTGGCTGATTTTCGACAGGTTGGTGGATTTGCGGTCGATGTAGTTCTTCCTCGGCTCGATGCGGGTGATGTAGCCGCAGCTGTCCGCTTCAATGATGAACTCCACGTGGTCGCCTACTACGATGGGATTGGTCGTCTTGATGCCTTTGATTCGGAATTGTCCGCGCAGCCGACAGGAGACAGTCTCCCCGCTGTCGGTGCGTACATCGTACCAACTTCCGGTGGATTGCATCACTACGCCATGGATTGTTGCCATATTACATCTTTTCAGGAACGCCGATTCCGAGCAGTGACATGCCGTTTTTGATGACCAATGCGGTGAGTTCGGAGATTTGCAGTCGGAGCCCGCGTTTGCCAGCGTTCTCTTCTTTGAAAATGGGAGTCTCTTGGTAGAAGCTGTTGAAGTTTTGCGCGAGGGCGAAGATGTAGTTGGCAATCAGCGCGGGACTCATCGTGTCGCCCGCCTGTTGCACCACTTGCGGAAATTCGTACAGCGACTTGATCAGGTCTTTTTCCGAATTTTCGGCAGAATTTACGGAAACAGAATCGAGGGCATAATCGATGCCGTTGTCGGCGGCCTTGCGGAGCAGCGACTTGATGCGTGCGTGCGTGTATTGGATGAACGGAGCCGTATTCCCGTTGAAATCAATGGATTCCTCAGGGTTGAAGAGCATGTTTTTCTTCGGGTCAACTTTGAGAATGAAATACTTGAGCGCGCCCAATCCGATCATTTCGTACAGCTCGTTGACATTTTCCACCGCGTTCTTTCCCAGTTCGGAAGTCTTTTCTTTCGCTTGGAAGATCATCTCCTCCATCAAATCATCGGCATCCACTACGGTGCCTTCGCGGGATTTCATCTTGCCGTTTGGCAGTTCCACCATGCCGTAGGAGAGGTGGTAGATCGCTTTGCCGAACGTCTTGCCCAACTTCTCGCCCAGCACGATTTTCAAGACATCGAAGTGGTAATTCTGCTCATTTCCAACCACATATATCATTTTTTGCGGATGAAACTCCTCGTAGCGGAGTTGCGCCGTTCCCAAGTCCTGTGTCATATAGACGGAGGTCCCATCGGAGCGGAGAAGCACCTTCTCATCCAGCCCTTTGTCGTGCAAGTCCACGCAGACGGCTTGGTCGTTTCGATGATAGAATACTCCCTTTTTCAGACCTTCATCCACCAACGCTTTCCCGAGCAGATAGGTTTGCGATTCATAATAAACTTTGTTGAATACGATGCCTAACTGCTTGTAAGTCATATCAAAGCCGTCATATACCCAGTTGTTCATTTGCTGCCATAATGCGCGCACTTCGGGGTCGTTGTTTTCCCAGCGGCGAAGCATATCTTGTGCCTCCACCATCAGTGGCGCCTGTTTTTCCGCCTCCTCCTTGGAAACGCCCTTCTCCTCCAACTCTTTGACCTGCGCCTTGTAGTGCTTGTCGAATTCCACATAGTACTTGCCTACAAGGTGGTCGCCTTTGGTGTGCGAGGATTCAGGGGTTTCTCCGTTCCCGAATTTCTGCCAAGCCAACATCGATTTGCAGATGTGTATTCCTCTGTCATTCACTAAGTTGACCTTGACTACATTTTTGCCGCAGGCGGAAAGGATGCGGGAAACGGAATCGCCGAGCAGATTGTTGCGGATGTGGCCAAGGTGCAGCGGCTTGTTGGTGTTCGGAGATGAAAATTCAATGAGGGTGACAGGTTCGTTTTCTTCCGTTTTAACATAGCCGAATTGCAGATTTCTGCTGTTTTTGCGCAGAAAATCAAGCCATAAAGTGTCGGGGAACATGAGGTTCAGGAATCCCTTCACTACGTTGAAACTGCAGTGGAGCTTCTGGGTAAAGTATTGGCCGAGTTCGTTGGCGACCATCTCGGGCGATTTGTGCGCCATTTTCACAAATGGGAATACCACAATCGTGAAATCGCCTTCAAATTCTTTTTTTGTGTTTTGTATAATGGAAGTGTCTGTCTGCCAGTCGATTTGATAGAGTTCGTGAAGGGCTTCTGCCAGAGTTTGTGCGATTTTTAACTTCATTTTATCCTGAGATTTTTTATTTAACTTATCGATTGTTTGATTTTAATTTGCGTTGCAAGATTCCCGAAATTTATCGGATTCTCACCCAACGGATCAGGTCCCCCCACGTCACCTTTTTGCCGTAGCTCAGCAGTCCGATGCGGTAAATCTTGGCGGAGAACCAAACGCAGCCGACGAAGGTGGCGACCAGTAGGGCAATGGAAAGTGTGAATTCCCAAACCGGCACACCCGACGGCAACCGGTACAGCATGGCAATCGGCGAGGTGAACGGAATGATGGAGAGCCAACGGATGACAGGATGTTCCGGCCCCAGTCCCATCATAATGACAATGAAGGTGATGATCAAGGGAAGACTGACGGGCATGATGAGTTGGTTGGAGTCGGTCTCATTGTCGGTGGCGGATCCCAGTCCGGCATACAGCGAGGCATACATCAGATAGCCGAAGAGGAAATAGAAGAAGAAGCTGAAGAGTATGGTCTTGAAGGGGAAGGAATAGAACGAGGAGATATTGCCGAATATATCGTCTTGAGCGTTAATGGTCGCATCTTCACTAATCAGTTCCGAATTGGTGTTCATGTTGCTCACTTCGCTCATTTCTGTTACTTGCTTCTCGTTAATTAGTTGTGGTACAACGAATTGTGCTCCTGTCAGCAAGACTAATACGAAGATGATTTGCAGAACGAATTGCGTAACGCCGACCAAGGAAACGCCGATGATTTTACCCATCATAAACTGGAAGGGTTTGACGGAGGAAACGATGATTTCGGCGATGCGGTTTGTCTTTTCTTCAATGGTGCTGCGCATGATGATGGAGGAGTACAAAAATACAAATATGTAGATCAACATGCCACAAATCATGCCGACGATGCGGTTGATTTCCACGGTGTGCTTCTCTGCTTGTCCGTTCTTATCAATTTGAAGCGTGGCAATAGAGCTGCGTGAAACTTCTTTTATAGCCTTGAATTTCTGGAGGTCAATATGAAAAGTATCAACTAAAGACTGGTCGAACAGGATTTTGTCCATCTGTTCTGTGATTTTCCCTTTCAGTGACATCGGCGGTTCTTCGTAGTAATAGAGGTTGGCCTGATTGGACTGGCTGCCGCTCAGGATGTGAAGTACTGCGTCGCATTCGCCATTTATGCACTTTTTTTGCAGAACATTCAGCTCATCGCCCGGATAGACAAAAGTTAATTTGCTGGTATTTTGGAATTTATTGATGAAATAGTCGTTGTCATCCAGCACATAGATGGTACAGTCTTTATCGGCTTTGTTTGCGATATAGAGGGGGAGCAGAATGAGTGCTGCCATCATGATGGGGAAGAACAGCGTCGTGAAGATGAAGGACTTCTTTTTGACGCGTGCCAAATATTCGCGGGCTATAATAACGGAGACTTTGCTCATGGTCAAACGGATTTAATAATTAGCGTAGATGCTTCACTGCTGATGGTTCAATGAATTCACCGTCCGAATGAAAATGTCATTCATGGAAGGCAGTATTTCGTTGAAAGACAGTACATTTCCGTGTTTGATGAAGGATTCTAACACTTGGTTGGCGCACCCTTCACTGTTCAACTGCAACTCAAAAAACGTTGAGAAGTCATCCTCGTTTCGATTGATAACGTGAAACAATGGATTATCTTCATTGACAAACGAGAAATCCGCACTGTCTGATTTTTCCAGTTGGATGCGGTATCGGTTCTGGCGGAAACGGCGTTTCACTTCGTTGAGTTGGCCATGAAGCACATTCTTCCCATGGTTGATCAGCACGATGTCGTCGCAGATCTCCTCTACGGAGGCCATATTATGAGTGGAAAGAATGATGGTGGCACCCTTGGCAGCCAGTTCCAGAATCTCTTTCTTCAACATCTCCGCATTGATGGGGTCGAAGCCGGAGAAAGGTTCATCGAAGATGAGAAATGAAGGCTCGTGGATGACGGTCACGATGAACTGGATTTTCTGCTGCATGCCCTTGGAGAGCTCTTCCGCTTTCTTGTTCCACCAGGATTCAATCTCGAATTTCTTGAACCAGAATTTGAGCCGCCGGCTGGCTTCCGCTTTGGAGAGACCGCGCAGCTGGGCGAAGTAGATGGCCTGTTCGGAGACCTTCATTTTCTTGTAAAGACCGCGTTCTTCGGGCAGGTAGCCGATATGGGCGACATCTTCATCGGTCAGCGGGTGACCTTTGAAAGTAATCTCGCCGCTGTCGGGAATGGAGATGCGGGTGAGCAGACGGATGAGCGTGGTTTTACCTGCTCCGTTGGGACCCAACAGACCGAAGATGCGACCTTCGGCGATGGACAACGAAAGGTCGTCCAAAGCTTTGTTTTGTTGGAAACACTTGCTAATATGTTGAACTTCAATCATTTTTATACGTTGGTGTTTGTTTGCTGCTTCTTTTTCTTCTTCTTCTTTTTCTTTTTGGATGATTTTGTCGGTTGTTGGGAGGTGCCGGAAAGAAGTTCTTTGGCTGGGATGAGCTCGAAATCGTCGGGAAGGACGAGTCTTCCCTGCGACAAATCTTTTAATTGGCTGATAATGACCGTGTCATCCACAGTGTCGCGATTGAATTTCAGGTAGAGCCGTTTCATCTGGTTTGCGATGTTCCGTGCCAGCTGTTGCTTTTGCGGCCCATCGGGGTAGGCGGAAACGGCTTGGATGATTTTCCCCAGGTATCTGCCGTAGGAACGAGTGCGGACGATGCCTTTCTTGTATTCTTCGTGTGGAATGGAAACGTGTTCTTTTTCAGATGGTTGCGGCTTTGGAAAAAGGGAATCCACGTCCAACTGGTAGTCGGAAATGATGAAAAGATGGTCCCAGAGTTTCCGCCAATAGTCGATGGATTCGCGTTCTTTCTGGATTTGAGTGTTGCTGACATTCCCGTTTCCGTTGGCGGCAGGGGTCGGCGTAGCGAGCGACATCGCTTTGACGATTGCTTTCGCCGCCTCGTTTCTTTTCTCGCGGTCCTCAATCTTGACCGCATCTTCAATCATTTTTTGGATGTTCCGTCCGTACTCTCTGATAATGAGTTTGTTACGAGATGTGTTGTATTCTAACATAAAAATCTAATTTGGTCGCAAAAATACGAATTTTAATTCACAATTGCGGAAGCCTCCAAGCTGAATATTCGGCTTTCGAATAATAATAGCTCGTGGTTATTTCTGGCTGGTGCCTTGTCCACCACCTTGTCCGCCACCTTGCGCGCCGCCCTGACCGCCACCGCCCATACGACCGAACTCGTCGTCGTTGCCGGATTTGCGTTGGCGCATCTTCACTTCCTGTTTTCCAAAACGGTAGCTGACATCCAAGCTCACACTGCGCGAACGCCAATAGTATGCCCCGTTTGCGGTGCTTCCGTCAGGATAGATGTTGTTGAATTTCCAGCTTCCGTTGTTGAAAATGTCGTTCACACCTAAGCGGACCGTCAGTTTTTTCTTCAGGAACTGCGCTTTGAATCCGCCCCAGACGTAAATGCGTCCGTCAGTGGTTCCGAAGGTGGTCTGTGATTTCGGATTCCAAAACGCTGCCACTTCAATGGAGTAATTCTTGCAGAACGTGAACTCCTGTGAAGTGTAGAGCGAAAAGCCGTTCACGGTCTTCTTGACAACTTTGTCTGAATAGTCGAAGGTTGCGCGCCCAATGTCGAAGTTGACACTGTACATCATCACCCACCATTTCCCAATCGGGATGCGTGTGAAAACGCTCGCACTGAACGAATGCGACTTGCCGATGTTTTCCGGCATTTCCAATTTGACCTGTGTCTCCTTGTCGATGAACAGCATGTCTTCGGAGCTGCGGCGTGTGAAGTTGTAGCTGAGGGTGGTGAACAACATGAACATCCATGAGTGTTCGATGGAGATGCTGTGGATGTACTCGGGGTTCAGGTAGGGGTTGCCACGGGAGATGTTGTAAGCATCGGAAATGTTGATGTAGGGGTTCAATTCCCAATAGCCCGGACGATTGATGCGGGAGCGGTAGTTGAAACTCAACGTGTTCATTTTCGGCAAGTTGTAATCGATTTGGAAACTTGGGAACAGGTCGATGTAGTGTTGCTTGTTCACCTCACCCGTGTTGAGAAGCTCGCCGCGAATGTTGGTCTGTTCTGCGCGCAGACCTGCCTGCAAACTCACTTGAGGCGAAACAGTGAAGTTGCCCAGAATATATGCCGCATTGATGTTCTCAAAATAGTTGAAATGGTTGCTCATCGATTCCATCAGACTGTCATTCAGGAAGTTATCGCTGATTATGTAGTTGCGGGTGAAGCTGGATTTGATGCCGCACTCCATGCTGATTTTGTCGTTGAAAGGGTGCTCGTAGTCTAATTTCGCTGCCACCACGTGCATCTGGTTCGGATCGCTCAGATTGTGGTAAACGACTTTATTCAGCGGGGTGATGAAGTTGTCGGAATAATACAAGATGTTGTTGTAACCATCAGATAATGAGCTGTTTATGGAATAAGTTATATCTGCGTACAGGGTTTTGCCAGTTGTGTCGAAGTCGTGTTTGTAATTGAAGTTTATTTGGTGATTCCCGTGATTGAATTTCCCGATGTCATTATTTAAATAACTGCTAATCAACTCGTTGTTTCTGTAGATGCGGTTGTATCGGTTGTACTTTTGGTTGCCAAGGCCAAGGTCGCCGCGGTAGGAGAGACTCATTGAGTTGCGCTTGTCGATGAAATAGTCCATTCCGACATTGATGCCGTGGCTTTGCCAGGTTCCCTTGCTTCCCCACAGTTCTTCCGGATTCTCATTGACGGTCTGACGCGTAGTAACATCATTATAAATTGATGAATAATCGCGCGTGTTGCCGCTTTGGTTCGGAAAATACATGTAGTAATAGCTGCCGCTGAATCCCACTTTCCCAATGCGGGCATTGAGGTTGAATCCGGCATTGGCGTTCACCAGCTTGTTGTAGCCTACGCCCGCCCACACGGAGCCGTTGATGCCCTTGTTCTTGTCCTTTTTCGTTACGATGTTGATGATGCCGGCGGTACCCGAAGCGTCGTAGCGTGCCGACGGGTGCTTGATCACCTCAATCTGGTCAACGGCGGAGGAGGGCATGTTCTTCAGGTAGTTGGTCAGGTCGTCGCCGGAAAGGTGCGGGTCGCGGTCGTCAATGAGAATGAGCGCACCGGACTTGCCTTGTATGGAGACGTTGTCGTTGTTGTCAACGGTGATGCCGGGCATTTTGCGCAGCAACTCGATCACATTGTCGCCCGCCGCCGATGGGTGCGACTCCACGTTCATCACGGTTTTGCCTGCCTTCTGTTCGAAAAGGGGACGCACATACACAATCTCCGCGCCCTGAAGCACCTGCGCATCCTTGCTCAGCGTGATGGTCCCCAAGTCAATCAATCGGTTGTTCTTGTTAAGGGAAACGGGCTCACTGAACCAATCCTTATAGCCGAGAATCAGCGTTTTGACAAGATACTGCCCATCGGGAATATCGGTGATTTCAAAGTTGCCCTCCTTGTCGGTCATGCCACCTTGCACAATGAGCGAATCCTTGGGATTGAGCAACATGACGCCGGCGAATTCCACCGGAGTGTTTTTCTCGGCATCCAGCACCCTGCCTTTGATGCTATTGCTGGCACTTTGTGCAAAAGCTGCAAAAGTGCTCAATAAAATACCTATTATGAGAATTGTCCTTTTCATAGTCATACTATTTTCCAAAGAATGTAAACAGTGCGGCCACAGCTACGGCCAATATTGTATAAACGATCGCAGTCATATTATTATTTTTAGTATCCCCAAATTCTCCATTCACTGTTATTGCTCATTGATTTCGGGAGTTTTAACAGAATTAACATTGTATAGATTGATGATTTCTTGGATATCGATGTCAAGAAGTCTCAGATGTTTGAGAAAAACGGGTACTTCTTCCTCCATGAACTGCTTTTTCCGCAGGGTCTTGATGATTTCGACGGCGTTTTCTGCAACGAAAAAGCCGATGCCGCGCTTGTTCATCAAAATCTGGTTGTTTTGGAGGTAGTCGTACGAGCGCATCACCGTGTTGGCGTTCACTTCGAAATGGACGGCCAGCTCGCGCACCGACATCACCTTTTCCCCAGCTTTCCAATTTTCACTGAGTATTTGCTCCAATACCCAGTTAACAATCTGTAAATAAATGGGTTGTGTGCTACTAAATTCCATCTTAGGCCTCCGTTTCTCTTAATCTCAGATAGCTGAGTCCGTAAAAATAGACCATGATGGCAATGTCGATGATCCATCGCCACGAGTAGGTCACCACTCTGTATGCAACTTCTTCACCTTGATAGGACCACATGCCGTGCGGGCCGATATTGATGAGAAGAGTTGTGAGCACCAGTATGAACAGCGCAATGAAGCCCACCCCAATGGTCAAGAAGGTTTTCACGGCTGCTTTTTTGCGGAAATAGACGGATCCGAAGAAGAAGACGGAAATCCAAGTGAAGTAGGTGAGTATTGTGGGACCGGAAATGTCGCATAGCCATGCCATGTAAGGTTCTGATAACGAGTAGGTTTCATCGATGAACAACGGCCTAACGAAGTATCCAGCGGTGCTTCCGAGAAATGCCGCCGCGAATGTCAGCAGCACTACGTAAACATTGACGATGAGGATGTTGCCCAGCCACTTTTCCGCCGTGCTTGCGGGAATGGTTAGGTATTGGATCGCGCTGGACGGATTCCCCAGCTTCCAGAACATGCGCGAGG
>ONXT01000160.1 GCA_900321845.1 uncultured Bacteroidales bacterium
CATCAGCGGAAAGGTGACACCGTGGTTGAGACGGCAGAACTCCGCGATCTCCTCATCAGTGCCGGGCTCCTGATGTTTGAACTGGTCGCACGGGAAGCCGAGAATCACCAGACCTTGGTCTTTGTACTTTTTGTAGAGAGCCTCCAACCCGTCGTATTGTGGGGTGAAACCGCATTTGGAAGCGGTGTTGACAATCATGAGGACGTTGCCGCGATATTGCGCCATATCCACTTCTACGCCCTTGTTATTCAGAGCCTTGAAATCATAAATCGTTGCCATTTGTTTGTTGCTTTATGTGTTATAATGATTAAACCTGCATTTTCTCAACTCTTTTCCTGCTTTTTCAATGAATATTGATGCAGAATATTGAGGTAGTTGTCGATAAATTCCTGATAGCAAGTGTCTTGCGAAGACTGCTGCTTATAGTTTTGTACGACGGTGTTCCATTGTCCGGGCTGGACAAGTGGGATGTTGTGCTCGTTTTTGATTCGTGCGATTTCCTCCACAACCTTCATTCTTTTGGATAAAAGCTGCGATATCTGCGCATCGATATTGCGGATTAGAGTCCGCTGTTGCCGGAGTAAATCGTCTGGATTTTTTGATAGATGTTTGAAAATGAGTGAATTAAGCATTGAAGAAAGCTCTTCGGGCGTGATTTGCTGTTGGGCGTCACTGAGGGCTTTTGTCGGATTTTCATGCGTCTCAATCATCAGACCGTTGCATCCATAGTCAATGGCGATTTGTGCTATCTGCTTGATATATTGTTTGTTGCCGCAGATATGCGAGGGGTCGCAAAGAATGGGGAGGTCGGGACGGGCAATGCGGAGTTCGGTAGGGATTTCCCACATTGGCGAGTTGCGGAGCACATTCTCCTGTTGTTGGGCGAAGCCGCGGTGGATGGCAAGTATCTGCTTGGCACCAGCCTTCTCAAACCGCTCGATGTTCCCCTCCCACAACTTCAAATCGGGGATGGCGGGGTTTTTTACCATGATTGTAAAGCCATCATTTTCAATGGATTGCGCGATTTCCTGCACAATAAACGGGTTGACGGAGGTGCGTGCCCCTATCCAAACGTTGCGGATTCCGTACTTTCGGCAGAGGTCAACGTGCCGTGCATTTGCCACCTCCACGCAGATCTCAAAGCCGAAATCCTCCCGTACTGTGAGCAGCCACGGGAAAGCCTTTTCGCCCGCTCCGCAGAAGTCGTCCGCATTGCTGCGCGGCTTCCAAACTCCCGCCCGATAGTAGGTGAGTGGGCATGGAAGTTCTTTTTGCCGGAGAAACAGCTGTCTTGCGGTCTCGTACACCTGCGCTTTGCTTTCAGCGGCGCACGGTCCGGCAATCAGATATCGGAACGGTTGGGAATCGCTATTCGCCATACATTTTGCGGTAATATTCCTGATAGCTTCCAGAAGTCACGTTGTCGAGCCATTTTTCATTGGCAAGGTACCAATCCACGGTGGCATCGAAGCCCTCATCGAATTGGATGGTGGGTTGCCAGCCGAGTTCGGTGTGCAGCTTGGTGGCGTCAATGGCGTAGCGCAGGTCGTGGCCGGCGCGGTCGGTTACGTAAGTAATCAACGACAAGGAGGTTCCCGCTGGACGGCCCAACTTGTGGTCGAGGATCTCTATCAGCTTTTTGATGAGGTCGATGTTGCGCCACTCGTTGTTACCACCGATGTTGTAGGTGCTTCCCGTCTGTCCTTTGTGAAAGATGAGGTCGATGGCGCGGGCGTGGTCCTCCACGTAGAGCCAGTCGCGCACGTTGATACCTTTCCCATAGACGGGGAGCGATTTGTTGTGTTTTATGTTGTTGATAAACAGCGGGATGAGTTTTTCGGGGAATTGATTGGGGCCGTAGTTGTTGGAGCAGTTGGAGATGACGCTGGGGAGTCCGTAGGTGTCGTGATAGGCGCGCACGAAGTGGTCGGAGCTGGCCTTGGAAGCGGAGTAGGGGCTGTGGGGTGAGTAGGGGGTGGTCTCTTTGAAGGAGCCTGTTTCGCCAAGAGCGCCATAAACCTCATCGGTGGAGATATGGTAGAAACGCTTGCCCTCGTAGTTCTCTTTCCAGAGGTTCTTGGCGGCGTTCAGCAGATTGACGGTGCCTACAACGTTGGTGAAGATGAACTCCATCGGGTTGGTGATGGAGCGGTCCACGTGCGATTCCGCCGCAAGGTGAATCACACCGTCAAAACGTTCTTTCTCAAATAGTTGGTTGATGAATTCTGCATCTACAATGTCTCCTTTCACAAAGTGGTAATTGGGCTTCTGGTCGATGTCGGACAGATTTTCAAGGTTGCCGGCATAGGTCAACTTGTCAAGGTTAAATATTTGATAATCAGGATACTTGTTAACAAAAAGCCGGACTACATGGGATCCGATGAAGCCCGCGCCGCCTGTGATGAGGATTTTTTTCATATTGCTAAAATTTTGAAGTGCAAAGATACATCTTTAAAATGATTTCCCAAGTGGGGAATGAACAATCACAAAAAAAAGGATGGCGGAAAAGCCATCCTCTTGATAAGAAAACACGTAACAATTTATTATTTTACCTCATAGGTGAGTCTCATATTGATGCTGGCGCGTTTTTGTTTGGAGGAGGTATTGAATGCACCGCCCCATGTGTAGTCCTCGTCGCTGGAATTGGGGGCGGTGATTTGGAATACGCCCATGTTGGCATTCACGAGGCCGTCTAATTTGGCACCGGCGTTCTTTGTGATGGTTTGAGCGCGGTTGCGGGCGTCTTTGGAAGCCTCTTCGAGCATCTTGATTTTCAAGTCGGCCAGCTTGGTATAGTAGTAGCTGGGGCTGTTGCTGTTGAGGTTGATGTCCTGGTCGTACAACTCGGCAACTTCGCGTTCCACTTTTTCAACCAAATCCACATTCTTGGATTCAATCCGGATGTTTTGCGTGGCGCGGTAGCCTTTGAAAACGGAAACGTAGTGGGAGTTCCCGTTTGCATCGTATTCATAACGGCCGTCGTAGTCTGGATTTGCGGAAACGGATTTGAAATCGATTTCGTTTGCTTGGATTCCCTTGCTAATCAGGTAGTCTTTCACAATTTTGTTTTGTTCTTTGATTGTTGAGTAGGCCTCTTTCATGGTGGGCTTCAGCGCGCTGTAGTCGAGCGTCCACACGATAAGGTCGGAGGTGAAGTCTTTTTCAGCCAGACCCACCACAGAGATTGTCTTTTGCGGTTTTTTTGTTTTGTAGTAATAACCGCCAATGGCTGCGGCTGCTAAAACGAAGCAGATGCTCGCCACGATACCGATGATTAACGATGCAGTGTTTTTCATGATTTGTTAATGATTAAAGAATATGTGTGATAACGCGAATGATGTCTTCTTTATTATTACAAAAAGATAATTTTTCTTGGTCTTTCTTTCAGCTTGTTTTTTGGGGGGTGACTTTATACTAGTTAGAAAGATTTTCTAATTTTAGTATTGCTGTTTCTGAATTAATTAGTATTTTTGCATCGCCATTCGTTTGAGAAGCACTAGTGGAGTTAATCCTGCTTAATGAGTTCAAGCGTTTGGCTTTTTTGTTTTTGTTATGTTTACCTTCTTTAACCACAATTAAGCAATTTCTATATAAATAGTCACCAGAAACACAAAACGCGGCCATTCAAGACCGCGTTAAAAATGTTCGGGTTCCTGTCAACTAGTATATAGTCACTTGTTTTTTTAATGCGTTTGATTCCCTGTTGAGGTGTCGGCATTTCCCTCACCGACCCCAGCTGTCCCTGTCAAGACTGCGGAAATGGATGGCTTCCGAAAGGTGGTCGAGGCCGATGTCGGGCGAATGGCTGAGGTCGGCGATGGTGCGCGAGACCTTCAGGATTCTATCGAAGGCGCGCGCTGACAGTCCCAGCCGGTCCATCGCCCTTTTCAGCATCTCCTGCCCCTCTTCGGAGATTTTGCAGTACTCGCGCACCATCTTGCTGCTCATCTGGGCGTTGCAGAAGATGCCGCTACATTCGGCGAAACGCGCTTTCTGCATTTCGCGCGCCGCCACCACCCGCTTTCGGATGGACGCGCTGTTCTCCACGGGCTTCGTGGACGAGAGCTCCTCGTGGCTCACCGGCACCACCTCCACGTGCAGGTCGATGCGGTCCATCAGCGGACCGGAGATGCGGCTGAGGTATCGCTGTACCACTCCTTCTCCGCAAGTACACGGTATCTTGGGATTGTTGTAGTTGCCGCACGGGCAAGGGTTCATGGCGGCGACAAACATGAACGAGGCGGGAAATTCCACGCTGTACTTGGAGCGGGAGATGGTGACGAAGCGGTCTTCCAAGGGTTGCCGCATCACCTCCAGCACGCTTCGCTTGAATTCCGGCAGCTCATCGAGAAACAGAACTCCGTTGTGAGCGAGAGAGATTTCTCCTGGCTGGGGATGCGTGCCGCCACCCACGAGGGCCACATCGCTGATGGTGTGGTGCGGTGCGCGGAACGGGCGTACGCAGATGAGCGACGAGAAACGGTTCATCTTGCCGGCAACGGAGTGTATCTTGGTGGTTTCCAACGCCTCTTCCAGCGTGAGCGGCGGCAGGATGGAGGGTAGCCGCTTGGCGAGCATCGTCTTGCCGGAGCCGGGCGCACCGATGAAAATCACGTTGTGTCCGCCCGCCGCCGCAATCTCCAACGCCCGCTTGATGTTCTCCTGACCTTTGACATCTGAAAAGTCGAACTCGTACTCGTTGAGGCTCTTCTGGAACTCCTCCTGCGTGTTGATGACGGTCGGCTCTATGGGGATGCCGTTGTTGAAAAAGTCGATGACCTGCTTGATGTTCTCTGCGCCGAGAATGTCGATTCCGTCCACGATAGCGGCTTCGCGAGCGTTCTGGATGGGCAGGATCACCCCTTTCTTGCCCCGCCGTTTGGCTTCGATGGCGACAGGCAATGCACCGCGCACCGGTTGGAGCGAGCCGTCAAGCGACAATTCCCCCATTATATAATAGTCTTCCACGATTTCCGCCCCCAGAATCTGTCCCGATGCAATCAGGATGCCTACGGCGAGGGTGAGGTCGAAGGCGGAGCCCTCTTTCCTGATGTCGGCGGGCGCCATGTTGATGACGATTTTCTTTCCCGGAATTCTGTAGTTGTAATTCTTCAGCGCTGTATCAATGCGGTACTGACTCTCCTTGATGGCATTGTCGGGCAGACCGACTAAACAAAAATTAACACCGATTTCAACACTGACCTCTACGGTGATTGGAATGGCAGCGACCCCCATCAGGGCGCAACTGTAAGTTCTGACGAGCATAGCGAGTTGTTTTAGTAATTATATTTGACGCCGCAAATATACACTCGCCCAATGCCGATTTCGTCAATTGTTAATAACTTTTTTAAATTTTATTCGTTAATCTGAAAACGAATTGCTTCATAAGTTTCCGAAGTGAATTTGTCGGTGGTAATGAATTGATTATTAAGAAGATTCGCGAGCTTCCCATTTCCTTTATCCATTACGGCCTCCACAGTATTCCCCTCTTTTAAATAATAGATGGTAAAGCAATCGGCGCACTCCTCCTTCTCGATTATCGTGATTTGTCCCGAATTTTGGAATTTTTCCATGGTTGTAGTCAGCGATTCGAAGTTCTCGCATTCTTGGAGAATCTGGTTCAGGATGATGCTGTTGGTGGAGAAGGTGCGTTTGGGCTTCGGCGGAATGTTCGGGTCGTCGCCGGAAAACGTCTGCGGTTCCACATATTCATTGCCGAAACTGATGCGCACACCACCGTTCCGGTCGTTGTCTTCCTGTGCTAAGCAGAAGGAAATGGAGGAAAAAAGGAACAATAAGGTGACGATATACTTCATTGAAAGGGAAATATAAGTTTGACTAATGCTTGAGTGAGTAGCGCATTTGGCAGGTTTTTGTGAACGTGCCGTTCTCAAGCAGGGTGTTGATTTCGTCGGGAGAGGTGCGTTTGCAGGACCAAAGTTCCAGCAAGGGATACTTGTCCAAGATGCTGTCGTAAAGCTCCGTAATGGAGGGCGGGTGCGGCAATTGAGCATACTCTTCGTAGGTGTATTTGGTGAAGGCGACACACTCGCCGATGCCGCGATTGTCGTACCAATAGCCGTTTTTGAGGGGTGAGGGGGTGGCGTAGCCGTTGCCATGTCGCACATCGGCAGGGTCGGGGTAGCTGACAATCCGGCTCCGGTCCTCCGACAACATGACTGGCACGTATTGACTATAGTCCTTGGCTGTCTTATAGATGTAAACGGGTGGGGCGACGGCTCCAACCTTTTGAGGCTCAGCTTGTTCTGTCTGCATCGTCTCTTCTTTCACCATCTTTTTTCCCGTACCGCAAGCAATGAGGGCAACAGACAAAAAGCCAATAAAGAGTATTTTTTTCATTTTTATAGATAACGTTTATCAGCGATGAGCTGTTGTTTATTCGCTACCTCACGATTCTCGTGCCGCAGGCGGGATTGCCCAACTGGCCGGCTTCGGTGATGATGCACTCTTTTCCGCCACTTTCAACGAAGTAGATGGCTGCGCGCACTTTCGGTGCCATGGAACCTTCCGTGAAATGCCCTTCCTGCAAGTACTGCTTGGCTTCGGCAATCGTAATCGTGTCGAGTGCCTTCTCGTTGGGTTTCTTGAAGTTGAGGTAAACCTTCGGAACGTCTGTCAGGATGTAGAACTCGTCGGCACCGATTTCAACGGCTACCAGCGCGGAGGCCAAGTCCTTGTCGATAACTGCTTCCACGCCAATGATTTGGTTGTCCTTGACCACGACGGGAATGCCGCCGCCGCCCACGGTGATGACGATGTTGCCGGCATTGGCCAGCTGTTTCACGATGTCGATGTTGGCGACCTTCAACGGTTTGGGGGAGGCGACTACTTTGCGCCATCCGTTGCCCTTCGGGTCTTCGCGGAAAATGGAACCCGTCTCGGCTGCATACGCGTCCGCCTCGTCCTTATCGTAGTAGGGGCCCACCGGCTTGGTCGGGTTCTTGAACATCGGGTCTTCCCCGTCAACCTCCACTTGGGTGACGATGGTCACGACGTTCTTTTTGATGTTTTCTTTTGCAAAAATGTTGCGGAAACCTTGTTCAATGAGGTAGCCGATCGAACCTTGAGTCTCGGAAACACAGAAATCCATCGGCATGATTTGCAGACCGAAAGTCTTGCTTCCCGCTTCGTGTTGAAGCATCACGTTGCCCACTTGCGGACCGTTGCCGTGGCCGATAACGATATTGTAGTCCTGTTTCAGAAGTCCGAGTAAAGATTGACAGGTTTGGCTTACGTTTTCGATTTGTTCTTTGTAGGTGCCTTTCTGACCGCTACGTAAAAGGGCATTTCCACCGAATGCCACAACTGCTAATTTTGCCATTTCTTGAGTTTTTGGTTTAATAAATTGGGCGGCAAAGATACGATTTTTTAGAGGATTACAAGACTTGGGTGAAATTCTATTGTTATTTTGTAGAAAAACCAATGGAATTATTCAATATTTTGACGATTTCTTCAAGATATTTTGCATCGATTTCATCAAAAGTGGATAGTTCGTCGCTGTCGATGTCAAGCACACCGATGACTTCGTTTTCGGCGTTGAAGAGGGGCACGACGATTTCGGATTTTGAGAGGCTGCTACAGGCGATGTGTCCGGGAAAATCTTCTACATCTTTGACAATCAATGTTTTGCGTTGTTTCCATGCGGTTCAGCACACACCCTTTCCTTTCGGAATACGCAGGCACGCCACACTTCCTTGAAACGGGCCGATTACCAATTGTTCGTCTTCCACCAGATAGAATCCCACCCAGAAAAATCCCATCGCGTCGTGAATGGCGGCACAGGTTTCGGCCAAGCGCGCTGTCCAGTTTGTCTCCCCCTCCAACAAAGAGCTCACTTGCGCCACCAATAGTTCATATTTTTGTTCTTTTGTCATTTTTTTTGAGTCCATATTTCTCTTTTTTGTTTGATTAATCGGAAAGCCTATTCTCAGAAGTGGCAGGTCCATGAATCTCCATTCACTATTTACCGATTTCCCTAATTAAAATTTTGGAAAACGGAACCTGCTCTCTTTCAGCCTGTTTTAGTAATTCTTGATAAGTTTCTTTTTCCGCCATGATTTGGTTGAGATGTTGAATCTTTGGGGCGGTTTTGTAATTGGGATCTAAGGCGGTCAATGCCTCCTCAATGAATCCCCAACCGAAGTCATAGAGGTTGGCATCGGTGATGCAAAGGAGGATAATGTCGTGTTTTTCAATGGTTTCTTTCAATGTTGATTTGTCCACCCAAACAATGTTTACAAAGATGTTGGGGTAAACCGTGCGGTTGTAGTACCAGAACAGGTTTTCGGAGAAGAGGTTCTCGCTGATGCCGCTGTTCCAGATGCTCCAGTAGTAGCTGTCGGCGATGGTGAAAACCCTCGGTTTCTGGTGGATTGCCGGATTATTGTTAAAAGTGCAAATCGGGAAGTTCATCTGTTCGTGCGGTAATGGGAACAGCAGGTTCATGGAGGGTTCCATGTCGAAATCCAAGTCTTTGTTATACATTGAGTTGGAATCACCCACGTGAATGATTTCCGGCAGATTGATGTCGCATTTGCTTTCAATGAAATG
>ONXT01000162.1 GCA_900321845.1 uncultured Bacteroidales bacterium
CGATGGATGGCATCTGCTTGATGTCTTTGGCAGTGACGGAAATTACGGAGGTGCGTGTCTCGGTGATCACGCGGTCGCCTTCCGCACTAATCATCACCCCCTCCAGCATAAAGTCGGCTTTTTTCAGGTTGAAATTCTTCGTGAAAACGGTGCGCTCGTCCAATTTGACGGGGACAATGATGGTGTCGTAGCCCATGTAGGAGATTTCCAGCGTGTAGTCGCCGGCCATCAGTTTGGTGAGCATGAAGGCCCCGTTCTTTTCCGTCAGCGTTCCGTAGTCGGTGCCGGCAAGGCGTACGGAAACATACGATATCGGCTCCCCGCTTGCTGCATCATAGATAAAGCCGCGAACTGTGGCGTTCTGAGCAAAGGAAATAAATGTTAATATGCTGAAAATCAGTGTTGTACAATACCTGAGTATAAACTTTTTCATCGTGGATTTTTAAGGGCACAAATTTACTACTTTTTTTTGAAATCCATATCTGCCGTCTCTTCCCACCCATCATTTTCTATAATATATATATGTTGACCGCTTTTTTGCATTTTTTCAAATTTTATTCGTGAAAAAATGGACGATAAAAAACAAAAAAAACGTACTTTTGCCGCTTGAAAATAAAATATAGACTGGAATGTAGGATTTAGCAGTATCCGATTAAAAAGGAAAGGAGGTGATAAATGGTTGACACCATTAGCTTTGGTATGCTGAAATGGCATCATATTACAAACCCGACAGTGGAAGATATGGACTTCCTGAGAAACAATTTCCATTTTCACCCCTTGGATATTGAAGACTGTTACAGCTTCGTCCAACGTCCCAAAATCGACGTTTACGATGATTATTATTTCCTTGTACTTCATTTCCCGCTGCTGGATTCCCGAACCAATTTCGTGAAGACTGAGGAGACCAAGATCTTCTGGGGCCATGATTTCCTGATTACAGTCGGCAATTCCCATTATGTGGTCCAGGATTTGTTCAATCTCACCAAGCTCAATCCTGACGAGATGGATGACGGCGAGCAGATTGGCGGCACCAGCGATGGTATTTTGTATAAAGTGCTCTATCGGATGATGAAGGAGACTTTCCTGCTGGTGGAGCGTCTGGGGACGGAACTGGAGGCCATCAACCGCGATCTGTTCAGCAAAAAGTCTGAGCAGACCATCGAACGGGTATCCGTATTCCGCAAGAATATCATTCAGTTGAACACTATGTTCAAACCGCAATTGCGGCTCTTCCACATGTTCGAGTCCGGCGATATCAAAGGGTATGTGGAGGATATGGAGGACTATTGGGGCAACCTCCTCGACTTTTACCAGAAAATGTGGGATATGGTGGATGACTACGGCGAATTGGTCGCAGGCCTCTCCAGCACATTCGATTCGTTGCAGGCCAACCGCACCAATGAAATCATGCGCGTGCTCACCATCATCTCCACCATCGTGCTCCCGTTGACCTTCTTCACAGGCCTTTACGGCATGAACGTGCAGCTGCCCGGCGCGGACAAGTCGTGGGCTTTCTGGCTGCTGATCGGCATCTGCATTGCCACCGTCGCCTTCCTGCTGATTGTCTTCAAGCGCAAGCGATGGATGTAGTCAGGTAGGAGTCGGAATTATTGATTATTCGTCTTTGAAATCTGTAACAATTTTTGAATTGAGGCCGTAAAAGGCAGTCAAAAAGTTTGATTTATGAGACAGCTTAATATTACTAAACAGGTAACCAATCGAGAAACCGCTTCATTAGACAACTACCTCCACGACATTGGAAAAGTGGAACTCATCACGGCAGAGGAAGAGGTTGAACTTGCAAGAAAAATCAAAGAGGGCGACCAGGCCGCCTTGGAAAAACTGACGAAAGCGAACCTTCGTTTCGTCGTTTCTGTGGCCAAACAATACCAAAGCCAAGGTTTGAGTCTTCCCGACTTAATCAACGAGGGAAACTTGGGTTTGATCAAGGCTGCGCAGCGTTTCGATGAAACCCGTGGTTTCAAATTCATCTCCTACGCCGTATGGTGGATTCGTCAGTCCATTCTCCAGGCATTGGCCGAACAGTCTCGTATTGTGCGTCTTCCGCTCAACAAAATCGGCACAATTAACAAAATCAACAAGGCCTACGCTGCTTTGGAGCAGCAGTACGAGCGCGAACCCCGCGCCGATGAAATCGCCTCCCTCCTCGACATCACCGAGGCGGAAGTGAAGGATTCCCTGCGCAACTCCTCGCGCCACCTCTCCATGGACGCCTCCCTTTCGCAGGACAAGGACAACAACATGTATGATGTGCTGAAATCAGAGGATTCCCCCACACCTGACAAGGGCTTGCTCTACGAGTCGCTGCGTCAGGAAATCGACCGCACCATCTCCACCCTTCCGCAGCGCGAAGCCGACATCATCAAACTCTATTTCGGCTTGGACAGCAAACATCCGATGACGCTGGAGGAAATCGGCGAGAAGTTCGACCTGACCCGCGAGCGTGTCCGCCAAATCAAGGAAAAAGCCCTGCGCCGTCTGAAAAACCAGTCGAAGTGCAAGAACCTGAAAGCCTATTTGGGGTAGCGAACAGCGAAATCCCCAAAAGCCAAAATAAAAAAACGAGGAGCAAAAATCGCCCCTCGTTTTTTTATTGTCTCGTACGTAAGTTTAGTTTTTGACGCAGCGAACAGAGTAGCCGAAGCATTTTTGGATTTCGTGTCTGTTCAAATGATCGTCATAGTAGTAGTTGGTGCGGTTCCAAGCGTAGGAGGGAGTCTTGCCGGTAGCTGTCCAGAAGCCAGCATCAACTGTTTGCCATGTGAAATCGCCGTAAGCGTTGCGGAAACCACCGCCAAGCATATTGAAATTCAATTCGTTGTTGGTGTTTTTGGTGGCTTCTTTCCAGTGTTTCGTGCCTTCTTCTCTCAGGGCAGCGGCAGCTTTGTCGCGACCACCGGCTTTGTTTTCCAAAGTGGTCCAGTCGGCATCGGTAGCAACGTGCCAGCCGTTCGGGCAGATGTTTCCTGAGTTGATCGCGTACCAGTTGTAGAGTGCGCCCCATTCATCCTTGTTGCTGCTGTTGTTGTCGTACCAGCAGTAGGCAGGTGACTTGCAGCTTACCCATTGGTCTTTGCCAGTGATGTTCGGAATGGCATTGCCGTTGGCATACTTAGTGGTTTTGAGGTTTTCTGCGAACCAGGTCTGGGAACCGATAACGACGGTCTTGTATTCGTTGCCATCAGCATCCTTGACCGTTTCACCGGCCTTTTGTGCAGAAACCTTCATTGCGCCGCCCAAGAAGAATGCGAATGCGAGCGCAGTTGCTAAAATACTTCTGAAATTTTTCATAACTAATTGATTTAAAATTATTTAATGATTACCAAATTTTTGCTCTCTTTTCTGGGGCCAGGTACATTTTGTCGCCTGGCTGGATGTCGAATGTTTTGATGAAGCCGTCCACGTGCGGCAGGGTTCCGTTCACGCGCCAGCGTCCCAGTGCGTGCGGGTCGCTCTTGGTGAGCTTGCGTATCTCCTCGTCACGGATGTTGCCGGCCCAGACGCCTGCGTAGGCAAGGAAGAAGCGCTGGTCGGCGGTGAAGCCGTCCATTTCTTCACGGATTGTATTTTGTTTCTTTGCTTTTTGCAAGGCATCGAAGGAGGTGTTCACGCCGCCATTGTCGGCGATGTTTTCTCCCAAAGTGTATTGTCCGTTGGCGAACAAGCCGGGCAGCACTTCAATGGCGTTGAAGTGATCGACCAGCACTTGGGCGCGTGCGGAGAAGTTCTTGCTGTCGGCTTCGTTCCACCAGTCGCAGACATTGCCGACTTTGTCGTAATGACGGCCTTGGTCGTCGAAGCCGTGTGTCATCTCGTGGCCGATGACCACGCCGATTGCGCCATAGTTGGCGGCGTCATCCGCGTTCATGTCGAAGAACGGAGGTTGGAGGATGGCAGCCGGGAAGCAAATCTCGTTGGTTGTGGGCTCGTAATAGGCATTGACGGTCTGCGGACTCATCTGCCAGAGTGTCGGGTCAACGGGCTTACCCACTTTCGACAATTGGAAGTCGTTTTCAAACTTTCTGATTCTCAATATGTTGGTGTAATAACTATCTTTTTCGATGGTGAGGTTCGAGTAGTCGCGCCATTTGTCGGGGTAGCCGACTTTCACGATGATGCCTTGCAGTTTGTCAAGGGCTTTGGCTTTTGTCTCATCGGTCATCCATTCGGTTTTTTGGATGCGTTCGCCAAGGGCTTCCTTCAGGTTTTTCACCATTTGAATCATGCGCTCCTTGGCGGCAGCCGGGAAGTACTGCTTTACATAGAGTTGGCCGACGGGTTCGCCGAGCAGCCCGCTGACGGTGCTGACTACGCGTTGCCAGCGTTCCTTGTTTTCGCCTTTGCCTTGAAGTGTTTTGCCGTAGAAGTCGAAACTGGCGTTCACGAAGTTGTTGCTGAGGTAGGGAGCCGCATCGCAAATCACGTTCCATGCGAGATAGGCCTTGATGGTGTTCAAGTCGGTCTTTTTCAGTAAATTATCCAAATTCTGGAAATAGGATGACAGCACTACGTTGACCTCTTCCACTTTGTTGGGGACACGTTGGGTCGTGTAGGTCGAGAGGTCGATGATGGTCATCAGTTTATCGGTTTGGGCGAGGGTGAGCACGTTGTTTGTTTTCACAGGATCGCGGAAGACGTTCTTGTCGATGTTGATTTTGGCGAGTTCCGTCTCGAAGGCCCAGACCTTTGAGCCAAGGTCGCTGTTCTTCTGGTTGACAAGGGTGGGGTATTCGGTGTAGGAGAACAGGTCTTCCATCATTTTAACGTAGCCGTTCTTGATGGCGGGGGTGGCTTCGAGGTAATACTCGCGTTCGCCGAGGCCGAGGCCGCTTTGCATCAGCCAAGCGATATTGACGGAGCTGTTTCCCGGGGAGGCCATCGCCATGAGGCTGTAAAAAGCGTCGTAGCCCTTGCCGTGCAGGTCGGCCAGCAGGTTGGTGAGCTCTTTTTTGTCTTGAATGGCGGAAATTTGTTTCAGAATCGGGGTGATGGGGAGTGCGCCTTGCTGCTCGATGGTTTTCTCGTCCATGCCGCAGTTGTAGAGGTCGGCGATTTTTTTGGCGTTGCTGCCGTCGGCGTTATTGGCTTCGGCCACGTCCGACAGTAGTTTGTGGAGTTGTTTTTCTGTGGATTCGCCGAGCTGGTCGAAAGAGCCATAGCGGGAGTAGGAGGCAGGCCGCGGGTGGTTCTTAATCCAGCCGCCGCAGGCGTACTGGTAGAAATCCTGCTTGGGGTCGGCCGATTTGTCCAGATTGTCCAAGGAAATACCCGACACGAGAGGCTTGGAATCTGCATCCTGGTCCGTGGATTTCTTGTTTTTGCACGCACTTGTCAGCACACAAACACATAACATAAGACATGAGATTTTTAAGATTGACTTGTAATTCATTGTAAGATAATTGATTATAAAATACTCTTCCAATCTAATTTAAATTACAAAATTACATTTTTTTTGAGATAGATGGTTAAAACGACAAAATCTTTTTATCATTTTTTTGTTGATAAAAAGATGTTCGGTCAAAGTCGGCGCTAAAGTCAACGTCAGAGGTCCAGTTTCCTCAAAAGTTTTTTTGCTTTTTGGATCTCTCCAGGGAGAGCGTTTTTGTCGTTGATGATGATTTGGAGCAGTTCGCTTGCCCTGCGGTCGTCCTTGGTGAGATGCTTGCCTTGGTGCAGGAACCAAGCGAGCATGTAGTTGGCTTCGTTGTTGTAAGGGGTGGCAGCTTGGAGGAGGCGCATTGACTGGGGAATGTCTTTGCTGACGCCATGTCCTTTGTAGTAGCATGCACTGAGCAGGAACTGTGCTTCCGGGTCGGTGGGGGCGCTACGGGCGAATAGTTCGGCGGCTTTCTGGTAGTCGCGTTTGACGCCGATGCCGTCGTAGTAGCAGGTGCCGAGGTCGGTGATGGCGAAGTCCCAGCCGTTGTCGCTGGCTTTTTGCAGCCATTGCACCATCTTCTTGTTGTCAATCTGGTAATAGAACCAAGCGAGGCTCCACTGTGCGGGCGCGTAGTTGGCGTAGGCAGCGCGAAGATACCAGCTTTCGGCGGAATCCCTGTCTGCGCCAACGCCTTCACCGAACTCGTAGCAGCGTGCCACCTCCACCTGTGCGTCGCAGTCGCCGGACAGGGCAAGGGGGAGCAGACTGTCGAAACGGGCGGAGTCTTCCGAAGCCAATGCCCGGGGCTGGCCGCTGTGCATGCTGTCGTTATGGTTTTGGGCGAAACCCGTGATGATGCACAAGAAAGTCGCCAAAAGAAGGATGATTTTTTTCATCGTTGGATGTTTTTTTATTGATTGTCCCAGAAAATGCCGCAACCGTGTTTCAATTTTTTTTCACTATTGCGGACGGTCTTTAAACGGAATATCGTCCCTTTTTGTTCACCTAAATCCAATACATAAAGGCAGGATATGGAAAGGTTAAGTCGTGTTCTAAAATGTTATTTCAATTGCAAGTGGTTGATTTGTAAAAGGTTATAAATGGAATAAAATTTTTTGTCGAGGGTTGCCTTTTCAAACGAAAAAGTTGTAATTTTGCAGCCTCAAAACACGGCGATTGTAGCTCAGTTGGTTAGAGTACCGGATTGTGGTTCCGTGGGTCGTCGGTTCGAATCCGACCTGTCGCCCGAAAAAGCAGTGGCAAGAAATTGCCGCTGCTTTTTTTGTTGTTCCAATCGTGACAAAAACCGTTGCAAAAAAATCAAATAAAATAATGTATCTTTGCAGCCGAAAAAATGAATGAGAAAGGAGGAAATTATGGCAACAGTCACATTAAAGTATGATGCAAGGAACACCATTTTCAAGCAGCTGATTCAGCTTTTTATCTCATTGGGGGGGGAGGTGGAAACAAAGGAAAAGAATACTGTTTCGCCGGAAGCCCGCGAAATAGCCAAAAGATATTCTGATGTCAAGTCAGGAAAGGTTAAGACACGTCCCATTTCTGCTTTGTTCGACGAGTTATGAAACCGACAATTAGCACGATCCCTCCTTTTGACAAGCAGGTCAAAGCCCTTAACAAAAAATACCCGTCCTTAAAGGGCGACTTGACTGAATTATGCAAGACATTGGTGGATAATCCCACAGCGGGGACCTTGTTGTTTGATGATGTATATAAGATAAGAATGTCCATCAAATCGAAGAACAAAGGGAAAAGTGGAGGGGCAAGGGTCATCTATTTCAATATCTTCGCCCAAAGGAACGACCGTAATGAGATAGTGTTGTTGTCCATCTACGACAAAAGCGAACAGGACAATATAACAAACAAGCAGATTCAAAATGCGTTGAAGGAGGTCTGACGCTCCATTTCCAACCATATTCAAGCGGTGCATATAATTTGTGCCGTTTTTTTGTGCTTTGTTGCAACACAACAACAAACCGCTGCCGTGGTCTTTGGCAGCGGTTATGAGGATGTAGGGACTAAATTCGAGCGGAAAGCGTGCCCGGTCTCCCTAATGATTATTGAACAATAAATTTCCCTCTATTTCCATTGTATTCATAAAAATAGATTCCGGGAACATAGTTGTCAACATTGAGCAAGATATTGTTAAAATGAGAACCTAACTGCTTGACTTCTACTACCTGACCGTTGCTGTTGAATATTCTCATTTCAGCAGTTGTGCCTTGAGCCAACTCGTAGGGCAAGTTAATAATAGAAG
>ONXT01000022.1 GCA_900321845.1 uncultured Bacteroidales bacterium
GGCCCATGTCGAAGATGAAAATTTCGCCGCCGTTGCCCATGGCGCCGGCATTGATGAACAATTGGCACGCTTCGGGAATGGTCATGAAGAAGCGGGTGATATCGGGATGGGTGACGGTGACGGGACCGCCGTTTTCGATTTGGTTTTTGAAAATCGGGATGACGGAGCCGTTGGTGCCGAGTACGTTGCCGAAGCGCGTGGTGATGAATTTGGTTGTATCTTGTTGGAAATTAAGTGACTGTACGTAAATTTCCGCGATGCGTTTTGAAGCGCCCATCACGTTGGTGGGGTTGACAGCCTTGTCGGTGGAGACCATCACGAACTTCTTCACGCCGTATTTGACGGCAAGATCGGCGAGTTGACGGGTGCCTTGGACGTTGTTTTTGATGGCGGCACCGGCGTTCTCCTCCATCATCGGCACGTGCTTGTAAGCGGCGGCGTGATAGATGACATCGGGTTTCTCGCGGGCCATGATTTCCTCCATCTTCACCAAATCCAAAATGTTAACGATCTCAATGTCAATGTTTTTTAGGCCGTTTGTTTGGTAGCATTCATTCCTTAAATAGAAAACAGGGGTTTCAGCTTCATCGATGAGGATGAGTCGTTTGTAGTTGTACTTCATCACTTGGCGGACGATTTCGCTACCGATGGAGCCGGCCGCTCCGGTAATGAGGATGGTTTTATTGCTTAAATCCTTGATTATTAAATTGTTGTCTAAAACAATCTGACCACGTTCCAACAAATCTTCAATGCGAACCTTCTTGATTTGTTTGAAACTCAGTTCGCCGTTAATCCATTTTACAACGGGCGGCACCACAAGCACTTTCACATTGTATTGGAGTGCGATGTCGGCGATTTCCGACTTTTTGACGGCGGGCAGATTTTGGATGGCAATGATGAGGAACGAGACGGGATTCTTCTTAAGATAATTGTCAAGTTGCTGATAGTCAATAATGTTTACGTCTTCCACCATTTTCCCGATTTTGTTAGGGTCGCTGTCGAAGAAGGCGAGGACGTTGTATTTGCTTTGTGCATCGCGGTCGAGGGTGTGTTTGGTGATGATACCTGCTTCGCCGGCACCCACAATTACGATGTTTTTTTTGAGCTTGGCGGGGTTCACGGTCTCGAGATAGAGCATTTTGAAGGTCAGTCGGTAGAAGACCATGGAGACCATCGTGATGAAGAATTCCATTACGATGATGGAATGGGGGATGATGTAGGTTTGTGTGGCGATTTTGCTTATCTGGTTGAAAATGAGCAAGGTGATGCTTCCGACGACGCAGGCGAGGAATATCTTTGCGACATCCTTGGTGCTGGTATAGCGCACGATGATTTTCGGTGTTCTGAAAACAAGGAAGTAGAAAATGCGGACGGCGAGGATGATGGCAGGGATGATGAGGTAATGTTTCGGTTCGAAAACGGAGCTGTTTTGCAAATCGAATTCCACGCGCACGAACATGGCCAGGAGGGCGGCGCAACAGATACACAGCACATCGGTCAGAAAAACCAACGGAGAGGGGACGATTCCCAAAGACTTGATGAATTTGTTCATATTTGATTTTAAGCGCGCAAAAATACGATTTTATTGGTAATTAATTAATTACATTTTATAA
The DNA here is from genome assembly GCA_900321845.1 of uncultured Bacteroidales bacterium. Lineage (GTDB taxonomy): Bacteria > Bacteroidota > Bacteroidia > Bacteroidales > WCHB1-69 > UBA1756. The sequence goes on from ONXT01000022.1 coordinate 1,614, forward strand.
TTAAAAAAAATCATTTTTTTTGTTGCCTTGATTTGAAAGCCCAAAAATAATACGTATCTTTGCACGTTCAATTTCAAGTATGTCAACACTGCAAAACAAATACAACGAATTAGAGGAGAAATTAAGCAGGATAATCATACGAATTAGTGAAAATCAACAGATTATAAACAACATAAAAAACGAGAACCAAAAACTGAAAGAGGAATCGGAGGCGGCCAGGCAGGAGTTGGAAATGTGGAAAAACAAGCATCGGGCGCTTGCGATGTCTCAGAAAATATTGAATAAAGAAGACAATAACGAATTAAAGAAAGAAATAAATGAATTAGTGCGGGAGATTGATTTCTGTATCGGCTATATAAATGGTAAATAGATGGAAGAGGAAAAAATCCACATCAAGATAGAGGTCTTGCAGCGGCAAATTGATTTGTGGATAAAGAAGGAGTTCGAGAGTTATTACCGCGAAGCCGAAAAACGAATCAACGAAAAAGCAACCGATTTTGCCAAAAGATGGAATTATATAGATCACCAAGACTTGCTCTCTAAATTGCTTTTAGATCAGACAGTTAACTATATAGCCAAAGAAGAGAAACTGAACAGTTACGAAGAAAATCTGCTGCCGCGAATGGAGCGTTTGAGCCGATTGGCCGAATTGATGGAACAGGCTTTGGACGCATTGGAGCAGGAAGAGAAGGAAATGATGGAACCCACTTCAGCGCAAAACGTTGATTAAAAGGCTCTTTGAATACACCACACCCGCATTCGTTCGGATACGTCCGGTAAACTCAACACAAAATTATTGAGGGATATGCTCGTTTGCCATTAGAACCGGCCCTGTTGTCGCAAGACAAGGCGCTCCTGCGCCCGAGGGACTTTCGAGGGGCGAAGGCGCCCTCACCGTATATGATAGGAGTTTACAGAACCCTATAGAACGTTTGCGGGCTTTTTATTTATAAACACTTAAATCACAATATATTATCAACCTAAATTAAATCTATGAACGTATTAATAATTGGAATCATTGCAGGCGTGGTTGGTGTCGGAATTGGAATAGCTATTTCCTATACCCTCCTCAAAAAAACTATCACCAAAGGCAGTGCCGCGCTCATGCAAAAAGCTAAAGACGAAGCTAAGGCCATCAAGAAAAAGTCTGAAGAGGATGCCGAACTGCTGAAAAAGGAGAAAATACTCCAAGCAAAAGAAAAATTTCTCCAACTCAAATCCGAGCACGAGAAGTTGGTCAACGAGAAGAACCAGCAAATTGCCGCCGGCGAAAACCGCATCAAACAAAAGGAGGCCAGCCTGAACCAAAAGACGGAGGAACTCAACCGCAAAGTCAACGAAAACAACACACTGAAGGAAAAACTGGACCGTCAAATTGAAGCCAACCGCCAAAAACAAGAGGAACTCGACA
>ONXT01000165.1 GCA_900321845.1 uncultured Bacteroidales bacterium
CCTGAATATCAACAAGATAATCGAGAGAACGAAGCAGGGCAGGCATCTGTTGGTGCTGGTGGACGAGTTGGCGCGTACCACGAATCCCGATGAAGGACGGAGCATTGTGAACGCTTTTGTGATGATGATGGACAAGTATAAAGTGATGTCGCTCATCTCCACCCATTATGGCGGCGTGGCGGCACATTGTCGCAGACTTCGCGTCAAGGGTTTGATAATGAATAAGATAACGGATGATATCACGCCGAAAAATCTGAACCGTTTTATGGATTACTCCCTTGTTGAAACCACTTCCGACGAGGTTCCGACAGAAGCTCTCACCATCGCCCGCATATTCCATGCCGATGAAGAGTTCTTGAAATTGGCCGGGAAATAATTTTCTTTCTTTCTTCCTTCCTCTTCAACTATCAGGCGGAATAAAATTTTTTTCGTTATTCCGTTTTATTGTCGTATCTTTGCGCGCCTTTTTAAAATTGTTAACTATTTTTGTAAATTATTGTAAATCAAAATAATAATATATCATGCTACTGAAAGAAGCTGAAAAAGTAATATTTGAAAATGCAAAATTGAGCATCACAGCTGAGGAAAGACAACGCATTGAAGAAAGTTACAATTTTCTGTCGGATTTTTCAAAAGATAAAATCATTTATGGAATTAATACCGGGTTCGGTCCGATGGCGCAATACCGCATTCCCGACGAGGATTTGCTTGACCTCCAGTACAATATCATCCGCAGTCACTCTACCGGCGCGGGTGAGCCTTTCGGCGATGTTTATGTGAAGGCTGCCATGCTTTCTCGTTATCGCACTTTCGCTCGTGGCAAGTCGGGCGTGCATATTGACGCGCTGCAACTGCTGGTCGATTTTATCAACCACGGCATCTGCCCGTTCATCCCGCAGCACGGCAGCGTGGGTTCCAGTGGAGACCTTGTGCAGCTTGCCCACCTCGCCCTTTGTCTCATTGGCGAGGGAAAAGTGTTCTATAAAGGGCAGCTCCGCCCGTCTGCTGAGGTGATGCGCGAGCTGAACCTCCAACCGCTGAAACCGCATCTCCGCGAAGGCTTGGCTCTTACCAACGGTACTGCCATGATGACGGGCGTGGGCATTGTTAACCTCCATTATGCAAAAAAACTGCTCCATTACGCCATCGTCGGCTCCCTGATGGTGAACGAAATCGTGGCCTCCTACGACGATTTCCTCGCCCCTGAACTCAACGACCTCAAAGGCCACGAGGGACAGACCTACGTAGCCCACAAGATGTGCGAGCTTGCGCAAAGTTCACACGCACTGCTGAAACGCGAAATCGAAATGTATCACCCTCACAAAGAACAGATTTTCAAACACAAAGTGCAGCCTTTCTATTCCTTGCGCTGCGTTCCGCAAGTGCTTGGCCCCGTGTATGATACACTCGCTTTCTCAGAAAAAATCCTTGAAGAGGAGTTCAACGCTGTGGATGACAACCCCATCGTGGACAGCGAAACCAAGAATGTTTATCACGGTGGCAATTTCCATGGCGACTACGTCTCTTTTGAAATGGACAAGATGAAAATCGCCGTCACCAAGATGACGATGTTGCTGGAACGACAGTTCAATTATCTGTGCCACGACAAAATCAACGAGATTCTCCCGCCGTTCCTCAATCTGGGCAAACTCGGCCTCAATTACGGAGTGCAGGCCATGCAGTTCACGGCTACCTCCACCACCGCCGAATGCCAAACCCTCTCGAATCCGATGTACGTCCACAGCATCCCCAACAACAATGACAATCAGGATGTTGTCAGTATGGGTACCAACTCCGCCATCTTGGCGAAGCGCGTCATCGACAATGCCTATCAGGTGTTCTCAATCTACTTTATCGGCTTGGCGCAGGCGGTTGACTGCCTGAAAGTCAAGGACAAACTTTCGGAAACCAGCCGCCGCATTTACGACGAAATCCGTGCGATGGTGCCGCTTTTCATCAAGGACACGCCGAAGTATGAAGAGGAGGCTGCCGTCATCGATTATTTGAAGAACAAAAAAATAGATTTATAGTCAATTCTACACTATGAGACGTGTCGTTATCACAGGAATGGGCATCTATTCCTGCCTTGGAAAAAATCTGGAAGAGGTGAAACAGTCGCTCTATGCGGGCAAATCCGGCATTGGCATCGACGAGGCGCGCATCGCCTATGGTTATCGCTCGCCGCTGACCGGCATTGTGGAGCGTCCGCAGCTCAAAGGACTGCTCGACCGCCGTTCCAGAATCTGCCTTGCCGAAGAGGGCGAGTATGCCTACATGGCCACGGTGGAAGCACTGAAAAATGCAGGCATCGATGCTGATTACCTTGAGAAAAACGAGGTGGGCGTGCTCTACGGCAACGACTCGTCCGCCAAATCCGTCATCGAGGCGCACATGCATACGCTGGAAACCAAGGACACCACGCTCCAAGGCTCCGGTGCCATCTTCCAGTCGATGAACTCCACTGTCACGATGAACCTTTCCACCATCTTCAAGCTGAAGGGTATCAACATGACGATTAGCGCCGCGTGCGCCAGCAGCTCCCACGCCATCGGTTTGGGGCTGATGTTCATCCGCGAAGGGTTGCAGGATGTAATCATCTGCGGTGGCGCGCAAGAGGTCAACTACCTCTCGATGAGCAGCTTCGATGCCATCAGCGCCTTTTCCACCCGCGTGAATGACCCGACAAAGGCTTCCCGTCCGTTCGACCGCGACCGTGACGGGCTTGTGCCGAGTGGGGGAGCGGCTACCGTGATACTGGAAGAGTACGAGCACGCCGTCAAGCGCGGCGCCACCATCCTTGCGGAGGTGGCCGGCTACGGTTTCTCCTCCAACGGCGCCAACATTTCACAGGCCAGCGACTTCGGCTCCTGCATCGCCATGCAGCGCGCGATGAAGGACGCAGGCGTGCAACCCGCCGACATTGACTATATTAACGCCCACGCCACCTCCACTTTGCAGGGGGACGCTTTTGAAGCCGACGCCCTCAACCACCTCTTCGGCGAACTAAAAACCCCCGTCTCCTCCACCAAGTCCATGACCGGCCACGAGTGCTGGATGGCCGGCGGAAGCGAAATCGTCTATTCCAACCTGATGATGCTCAACGGGTTCATCGCTCCTAACATCAATTTTGAAAACCCAGACGAGCATTCCCGGAACTTGAATATCGTCAACCAGACCATGGAAAAGAATATCAACCTCTATCTCTCCAACTCCTTTGGCTTCGGCGGTACGAACAGCGCACTGGTGGTGAGGAAGTTGAAAGTTGAGAATTGAGAATTGAGAATTGAAAGTTGACGATGGGTACATCGTCTTTAATTTGATAAATATTAATTTATGAACAGAGAAGAAATTATCGAAACCATTAACAATTTCCTTATTGAGGAATTGGAAATTGACGCTGAGCGCTTGAAAGATGATGCGCGTTTGAGGGAAGATCTCAAGATTGACAGCTTGGATTTTGTGGATATCGCCGTTATCGTGGAGGAGCATTTCAAAATCAAAATCAAGCCAGAAGAGATGAAGAACGTGAAGCTGCTGTCGCAGTTTTACGATTATATTGAAAATAAAATGAAAGAGGCGTAATTATCTCTATTTATTTAATAATCTAATAATTAGATGTCGAGTCAGCAGCCCGAAGGACGGCAGTGGAGTGGTAAGACGGGAGGCGGTAATTTCGGACAGAGATTTTTGTTAAAAGTCTTGAAATCCGTCAATGTCGTCTTCTTTTATCCCGTTTTGTACTTGGTTGTGCCATTTTATTGCGTGGTCAACTATCGCGCATTCGGCTGCATCTACCGTTATTTCAGGGAGATACATCATTTTTCAGCATGGAAGTCCTTTTGGTGTACTGTGCGGAACCATCTGATATTCGGGCGGGTTGTTTTGGATCGTTTTGCCATTCTGGCGGGCAATTCGAAGCAGTTCAAGATTGAAGTGGAGGGGCAGGAGGTATTCACCCAGATGCTGGATTCTCCTCTCGGAATGATTGTGGCGGGTTCCCATGTCGGCAATTTCGAGTTGGTGGGGCATTTTTTCCATCAGGATAAAAAGACCATCAACGCGATAGTTTTCGGCGGAGAGCGGGCCGGCTTGCAACGCCGCCGTGAGGCCTCGTTTGAGACCCACAACGAGAAAATGATTCCCGTAACGCCTGATTTATCGCACATTTTTGCGCTAAAAGATGCCTTGGATCGCGGTGAAATCGCCGTGATTCTGTGCGACAGAATCTGGGGGAGCCGCAAAACGCTCACGGTGGACTTCCTTGGCAAGCCCGCGAAGTTCCCATTGGGCACTTTCCTGCTCGCCGCCCAGATGGACGTTCCGGTCGTTTCTCTGATTGCCGTGAAGGAGCGTGGTACCCGTTATCACGGCTTCGTCAAGCGCTTCGACTCCCCCGACCCGCAGTTGTCGGTGCGTGAGAAAAGTCAGTTCTACGCCCGTCAGTATGCTGAAAATCTGCAAGATATCCTGCGGAAATATCCGGAACAATGGTTTAATTTTTACGATTTCTGGGCTTAATTATGGAAAAATCAGAATTCATCCCCCATATCCATTGCGAAACAGGCACCCTGCGCAATCTGCTCGCATACGTCGGCTACGACATCAGCGAGGCCATGATTTTCGGCATCGGCAAGGGGATGGTTTTCGGATTCTCCACGCTTGTCAGGTTCAGCGGAATCAATTTTATGGTCTGCCGCACTTGGCAGGGATTCATCATCCGTAATTTCATCAAACAGATGGACCTGCCCATCCAATATCGCCGATATTTCCTGTTGAATAAGAAGAAGGCGATGCGGGATCTGGACGCTTTGCTGGAAAAAAACATCCCGGTGGGCTTGATGACCTCCATCTCTCGGCTTCCCTTTATCCGTGAGGAGTCCAACCGCTTCTTTTTCAACGGACATAGTGTTCAGGTGATGAGGAAAGAGGGCGGCAATTACGTGGTGGTGGACAATTTTTCGCCCGCAGACGAGTACAAGCTGATTGCTGAGGCTGACTTGCGCCATGCGCGTTTCAGTCTGAAAATCCCGCCGATTTGGGGCGATTACTACTATATTGAGAGGCTGCCCGACCATGTGAGGCCGATAGAATCGGTCATCACCGACAGCATCCGTTCCACTTGCAAGGTGATGCTCGCCAAATTCCCCTTCTCCTTTATGGGCGTCAGCGGCATGCGCTATATGGCGTACCGCATCAAACGGAAGGCAAAGCCGGTGCTCACCGCCCACAACCGCAAGTTCTTCCTCTACATATTCAGAATGCTGGAAATCGGCTCCGGCGGTTCGGGCTATCGCTATCTTTACGCCCGTTTTCTTGAAGAGGCGGGAAAGACACTTCATTCCGACGAATTGTGCCAAATGGCCGAGGAGATGGTGAATATCGGCGACCAATGGCGCAGAATCTCCATCATCGCTGGCAAATTAGCGCGCGACGGCGCAGCCGATTGTGTGCCCTCCGTGAACGAAATCGTGGAAATCGTTTATGAAATCGCCGACATGGAAGAGCGGTTGTTCCGCAAACTACGTGTCATCGTAGATGAAATTGATCAAAAAAATAATCATAAATAGTTTAATCATAAATAGTTATGGAACTTAATCCCCCGTTAAAAGATTTTTATTCCAAAGAACGCTTCAGTGCGGTGCAGGCTCAACGGCTCGCACAGGAAATAGCATTTGCCCCCGTCGTGTTCCAGGTGTCGCGCCTGATGGTCAAGTTCGGCATTTTCCGTATGCTTGACGATTGTAAGGAGGGAATGACCATCGACGAAGTCGCTCAAAAGGCGAACCTCTCGCGTTATGGTGCGCAGGTGCTGCTCGAATCGTCGCTCACCATCGGGACGGTACTGCTCCAAAACGGTCGTTTTGTCTTGGCAAAGGCCGGCTGGTTTTTGCTCAATGACAAAATGGCTCAAGTGAACATGGATTTCAATCAGGATGTCAACTACTTGGGACTCTTCAAGTTGGAAGAATCGATATTGAATGGGAAGCCCGAGGGGCTGAAGGTGTTCGGCGATTGGCCGACTATCTATGAGGGTTTGTCGCAACTGCCTCCGCAGGTCCAGAAAAGTTGGTTCGGTTTCGACCATTTCTATTCCGACAACTCCTTTGAGCAGGCTTTGCAGATTGTGTTCTCCAAGAAGCCGAAAACCCTGTTGGATGTAGGTGGCAATACGGGGCGTTGGGCGACGCAATGCGTTGAGTATGACCAAGATGTTAAAGTTACCATTATGGATTTGCCCCAGCAGTTGGAGATGATGAGAAAGGCGACCGCCAACACGAAAGGTGCCGACCGCATCTCCGGACATGCTGGCAATGTGCTGGACGAACAAACCGCTTTCCCAAAAGGCTTTGACATCATCTGGATGAGCCAGTTTCTGGACTGCTTCTCGGAAGAGCAGGTTTGCAGCATCCTCAGCCGTGCGGCGAAAGCAATGGATGCGAACGCCCGCCTTTTCATCATGGAGACGTTCTGGGACAGACAGCGTTTTGAAACCGCATCGTACTGCCTTGCACAAACCAGCCTCTATTTCACGGCATTAGCCAACGGAAACAGCAAGATGTACTATTCCGAGGATATGGTCAGATGTGTGGAGAAGGCGGGCTTGCACGTGGACAAATTCCATGATGGACTTGGCTTGGGGCATACGATTCTGGAGTGCCGGCTGTGATTTGGCTGTTTGAATTATTTTTGTTATTTTTGCACCCTTAAATTTTGAGGTAAAAAGTGAGATCAAGCACGGTAAAATTTCCGATTTCGGCGCAGTCATTCATTCCCCAGCGTCCACCTATCGTTATGATTGATAACATTTTATCCTCTGATGAAGCCTCCTTTGAAACGGATCTGCTCATCAGGGAGGACAATGTTTTCGTGGATGGCGGACTGTTCCGCGAATGCGGTCTGATGGAGAATATTGCGCAAACCTGCGCTGCCTTTATCGGCTTCTCTCTGGACGACGAGAATGTGCCCATCGGGGTCATCGGCGGCATCAAGGATTTTTCCGCTGTGACGCTCCCGTCCGTCGGCACGACCATCCGCACGCGAATTCATGCTATCGCCGCTATCGACCTTGCCAAGGTTGTGGCAGCAGAAGTTATTTATAATGAGCAGGTTATCGCAACTTGCACCATGAAGGTCTTTATAGCCCCAGATAGTGATGAACGAAAATAGCCGAAAACAACTCACCGCAGAGAAAGTCTTTGATGTGCGATTCAGCGAAGTGGACTCGATGAACATCGTGTGGCACGGCTCATACGCCCTCTATTTTGAGGATGCGCGCGAGGAGTTCGGCAGAAAGTACAATCTGGAGTATTTGACCATTTTTGACAACGGCTTTTATGCGCCGTTAGTGGAACTTCATTTCGACTATAAAAAACCGTTGCAATATCAGGAAAGCGCGAAGGTGGTCATTTCCTACCGCCCTGCCGATGCCGCGAAACTCATTTTTGACTATGCAATTTATAGTCTGAAAACCAATGAGTTGGTCGCAACGGGGTACTCGGTTCAAGTTTTCCTCGACAGAAATCATCAGCTCTCTTTTGTGACTCCCGAA